>DASQMQ010000041.1:0-8410 GCA_035645455.1 Pseudonocardia sp. | reverse complement strand
CGACCCGACCGACGCCGACCGCGGCGCGCTGCGGCCGGACAGCGCAGCCTACGTGATCTACACCTCGGGATCGAGCGGGTGGCCCAAGGGCGTGCTGGTCGAGCACCGGGCCCTGGCGAACCTCCTGGTCAACCACCGCGGCGGCTTCGTGGCCGACGCCGGTGGAGGCCGGTTGCGGGTGGCGCTGACGGCCGCGTTCTCCTTCGACACCTCGCTCGAGGGGCTGGTGCTGCTGGCCGACGGCCACGAGCTGCACGTGCTCGACGAGGAGGTCCGCCGGGACCCGGCGGCGCTGGTGGACCACGTCGCGCAGCGGCGCATCGACTTCCTGGACCTCACCCCGTCGTACCTGCAGCAGCTGCTGCAGGCCGGGCTGCTCACCGACCCGCGGCACCGGCCGCGGATCCTCATGCTCGGCGGGGAGGCGCTGGGCGAGGCGCTGTGGCGCGAACTCGCCGCCGCCCCGGACACGACCGGCTACAACTTCTACGGCCCCACCGAGTGCACCGTGGACGCGCTGTCCTGCCGCGTCGACCAGGCGCCGCGCCCGGCGATCGGCCGGCCGCTGGGCAACCTGGACGCCGTCGTGCTCGACCGCTGGCTGCGCCCGGTCCCGGTGGGCGTGGTGGGCGAGCTCCACCTGGCCGGCGCCCAGCTGGCCCGGGGGTATCCGAACCGGGCCGGGCTGACCGCCGACCGGTTCGTCGCCAACCCCTTCGGCCCGCCCGGATCGCGGATGTACCGCACCGGCGACCTGGTGCGCCGGACCGCCGACGGGCTGCTGGAGTACCGCGGCCGGGTCGACGACCAGGTCAAGATCCGCGGGTACCGGATCGAGCCCGGCGAGATCGAGGCCCAGCTGCTGCGCCACGACGACCTCGTCGACGCCGCCGTGGTGGCCCGGCAGGAGGAGTCCGGCCACCAGCAGCTGGTCGCCTACGTCGTGGCCGCCCCGCACGCCCCGGTCGACCCGGCCGCCCTGCGCGGGTTCCTCGGCCGGTCCCTGCCCGACTACATGGTGCCCGCCGCCGTCGTCGTCCTCGCCGAACTGCCGCTGACCCGGCACGGGAAGCTGGACCGCGCGGCGCTGCCCGCCCCGGAACGCGAGGCGGGGCGGGACTCGCTGCCGGTGGCCCCGCGCACGCCCCTGGAGCGCGAGCTCGCCGCCGTCTGGGCCGACGTGCTCGGCGTCGAGGAGGTGGGCGTCGAGGACAACTTCTTCGCCCTCGGCGGCGACTCGATCCTGAGCATGCAGGTGGTGTCCCGGGCGCGGGCGGCCGGCCTGGTGGTCACCACCAGGGATGTCTTCCGGCACCAGACCGTCGCCGAGCTCGCGCTCGGCATCGGGGCCCGCCGGGCGAGCGAGCCGGCCGACGACGAGGCCGTTCCCGGCCCGGCCCCGTTGACCCCGATCCAGGAGTGGTTCTTCGCGACCGAGCCGGCCGCGCCGCACCGCTTCACCATGTCCATGCTGGTGGAGTTGCCCGCCGAGGTCGAGGAGGCGGCGCTGCGGGGCGCGCTCGACGCCGTGGTCGCCCACCACGAGGCGCTGCGCCTGCGGTTCGTCCCCGACGGCGGGCGCTGGCACCAGGACGTCGCCGCCGCCGAACCGGCGGAACTGCTGCGGCGCCACGACCTGACCGGCCTCGACGGCGACGCGCGCGACCGCGCCCGGACCGCCGCGGCGGCGGCGATCCGCGCCGGCCTGGACATCACCGGCGGCCCGCTGCTCGGGGCCGCGCTGTTCGTCGCCGACGGGGCCCCGCCGCAGCTGTTGCTCGTGGTCCACCACCTCGTGATGGACGGCGTGTCGTGGCGGATCCTGTTCGAGGACCTGGAGAACGCCTACCACCAGCTCCTCGCCGGCCACCCGGCCGCACTGCCCGCGGCGACCACCCCGTACCGGACCTGGGCGCGCCGGCTGGCCGAGCACGTCCGGGCGGGGGAGTTCGACGCCGACATCACCCACTGGGCCGCCGCGGCAGCGGAGGGCGCCCCGGCCCTCCCGGTCGACCGGGTCGGCGAGAACACCGCCGGATCGGCGCGGACCGTGACGGTCCGGCTCGGCCGCGACCACACCGACGCGCTGCTGCACCGGGTCCCGTCCCGGTACCGCACGCGGGTCGACGACGTGCTGCTCAGCGCGCTCGGTCGGGTGCTGGCCCGGTGGACCGACGCCGAGCGCGTGCTCGTCGGGCTGGAGGGCCACGGCCGGGAGGAGGTCCTGGACCGGGTGGACCTCTCCCGCACCGTCGGCTGGTTCACCGCCGAATTCCCGGTGGCGTTGACGGTGCCCGGCACCGGCGGCTGGGGGGCGGTCCTCAAGGCGGTCAAGGAGCAGCTGCGCGCGGTGCCGCACAAGGGCCTGAGCCACCAGGCCCTGCGCTACCTCAGGCCGGCTGCCCTCCCGCCGGGCGCGCAGCCCGACCCGCAGGTGAGCTTCAACTACCACGGCCAGTGGTCGGGCCCGTCGCCCGCGGCCGGCCTCTACCGCGGGTGGCACGCGGGCCTCGGGCCGGACAGCGCCGTGGACAGCGCCCGCACGTACCTGCTGGACGTCACCGGGGTCGTGCAGGACGGAGAGCTGCAGCTGGGCTGGACGTACTCCGCCGCGGTGCACGACGAGACGACGGTGCGGCAGCTGGCCGAAGACCTCCTCGAGGCGCTGCGGGAGATCGTCGAGCACTGCGCGCAGCCCGGCGCGGGCGGCGCCACGCCGTCGGACTTCCCGCTGGCGGCGCTGGACCAGCGGCAGGTCGACCGGATCGTCGGCGACGGCCGGTCGGTGGACGACATCGTCCCGCTGACGCCGCTGCAGGCGGGGATGCTGTTCCACAGCCTGGTGGATGCGGGCTCCACGGCCTACCTCGACCAGTTCCACCTGCGGCTGTCCGGGGTGGCCGACCCCGCGGCGCTGGGAGCGGCCTGGCAGCGGGTGGTGGACCGCACCCCGGCCCTGCGCAGCGCCCTGGTCTGGGACGGCGTCGACGCACCGCTGCAGGTGGTGCACCGGCACGCGGTGGTACCCGTCGCCCACCACGACTGGCGGCAGCTGCCCGACCACGCCGACGCGCTGGAGCGACTGCGCGAGCAGGACCGGGCCGCCGGGGTCGACCTGACCCGGCCACCGCTGATGCGGCTGAGCATCGCCGCGATCGGTGACGACGAGGTGCACCTGGTCTGGACGACCCACCACGTGCTGCTGGACGGCTGGAGCACGGTGCAGGTGCTGAGCGAGGTGTGGGAGCAGTACGCGGCGATCGTCACCGGCCGGGCGCCCGCGCTGGTGACGCGCCGCCCGTTCCGGGACCACCCCCGGTGGCTGCGCGAGCAGGACCCCCGGGCCGCCGAGGAGCACTGGCGGCAGGAGCTCGCGGGGGTCGGGGCGCCCACCCCGCTGCCCTTCGACCGGGCACCGGTGGAGGCCCATCGCGCGGAGTCCGCCGAGTCGGTGCGCGTCGAGCTGTCCGCCGGCGCGACGGACCGGCTGCGCGCCGCGGCCCGCCGGCACGGCCTGACGGTCAACACCGTGGTGCAGGGCGCGTGGGCGCTGCTGCTGTCGCGCTACAGCGGGGAGCCCACGGTGGTGTTCGGCACCACGGTCTCCGGTCGGCCCGCGGAGCTGCCCGGCGCGGAGACGATGGTGGGGATGTTCATCAACACGGTGCCCACCCGGGTCACCGTCGACGCCGGACAGGCGCTGGGACCGTGGCTGCGGGACCTGCAGGCCCGGCAGACCGGGTCCCGGCGGTTCGACTTCGTGTCCCTGCCGCAGCTCCGCTCGTGGAGCGACCTGCCGGCGGGCACCGGCCTGTTCGACAGCGTGGTCGTGTTCGAGAACTACCCGGTCGACGCGTCCGCCGCGGCCGCGCACGGGATCGAGGTCCGCGAGGGGCGGGGGACGGAGGCCACCAGCTTCCCGCTCGGCCTCAGCGCCCACCTGCACGAGCGGCTCCGGCTGAGCCTGTCCTACGACCCCGCCCTGTTCGACGCGGCGACGGTGCAGCGCATGGTCGCCCACCTGGAGGTGATCCTGGCCGCGGTCGGCGACGACCTCGACCGGCCGGTGGGCGCGATCGACCTGGTGTCCGCCGAGGAGCGCCGGACGCTGCTCGTGGAGTGGAACGACACGGCGCGGCACCTGCCGGACGCGACCCTGCCCGAGCTCCTCGCCGCCCAGGTGGCCCGCACCCCCGCCGCGGCGGCCGTCGGGACCCCGTTCGAGCCCGCGGTGAGCTACGCCGATCTGGACGCGCGGGCGAACCGCCTCGCGCACCGGCTGATCGCGGCCGGCGCGGGCCCGGAGCGGTGCGTGGCGGTGTCGTTGCCGCGCTCGGTGGAGCTGGTCGTGGCGGTGCTGGCGGTGCTCAAGGCCGGGGCGGCTTACGTGCCGGTGGACCCGGATCTGCCGGCCGAGCGGATCGCGTTCATGCTCGACGACGCCCGGCCCGTGCTGGTGCTCGACTCCGGCGCGGCCGTGGCGGACGTCGCCGGCTTCCCGGACACCGCGCCCGGCGACGCCGATCGGTGCGCGGCGCTGTCGCCCGCCCACCCGGCCTACATCATCTACACCTCCGGCTCCACGGGCCGACCCAAGGGCGTGGTGGTCAGCCACCGCTCGGCGGTGAACTACCTGCTGTGGGCGGTACGGGCCTACCCCGGCCTCGCCGGCACCACGGTCCTGCACTCCTCGGTGGCGTTCGACCTGACGGTGACGGCGTTGTTCGGACCGCTGCTCGCCGGTGGCTGCATCCGGGTCGGCGACCTGGGCGGGGACGCGTCGGCGGGCCAGGGTCCGGCGTGCACGTTCCTCAAGGCCACGCCCAGCCACCTGGCGCTGCTGACCGCCCTGCCCGAGGAGTTCTCGCCGACCGGTGAACTGGTGGTCGGCGGCGAGCAACTGGTGGGCGAGGTGCTGGCGGACTGGCGCCGGGCGCATCCCGGAGCCACGGTGGTCAACGAGTACGGACCGACCGAGACGACGGTCGGGTGCATGCAGTACCGGGTCGAGCCGGGCCGGCCGGTGGCCCCCGGTCCGGTGCCGATCGGCCGGCCGCTGCCCAACACCCGGCTCTACGTGCTCGACGCCGGGCTGCGGCCGGTGCCGATCGGCGTGCCGGGGGAGCTGTACGTCGCCGGTGCCGGGCTGGCCAGGGGCTACCTGGACCGCCCCGGGCTGACCGCGGCCCGGTTCGTGGCCTGCCCGTTCGGCGCGCCGGGCGAGCGGATGTACCGCACCGGCGACCTGGTGCGCACCACCGCCGACGGCGAGCTGACCTACCTCGGCCGCGCCGACGAGCAGGTCAAGATCCGCGGGTACCGCATCGAGCCGGGTGAGGTGGAGGCGGTGCTGGCCGCCGATCCCGGGATCGCGCGGGCCGCGGTGGTCGCCCGGCAGGACCCACCCGATCTCACCCGGTTGGTGGCCTACCTGGTGGCGGAGCCGGGCGGCCCGGCCCCGGACGCCACCCGGCTGCGGGAGCGCCTCGCCCGGACGCTGCCCGAGTACATGGTGCCCTCGGCGTTCGTCGTCCTCGACGAGCTCCCCCTCGCCCCCAGCGGCAAGCTCGACCGGCGCGCGCTGCCGGCCCCGGACCGGACCCCGACGGCCGCGTACGCGGCCCCCCGGACCCGGGCCGAGCGGATCGTGGCCGAGGTCTGGGCCGACGTGCTCGGTGTCGACCGGGTGGGCGCGGAGGACAACTTCTTCACCCTCGGCGGCGACTCCATCACCAGCATCCGGGTGATCTCGCGGCTGCGGGAGGCCCTGGCCGTGGACGTCTCCCCCCGGGCGGTGTTCAGCTACCCGACGGTCGCAGCGCTCGCCGCGACCCTGCCCGCCGCGGAGGAATCGGGGCTCGTCGCGATGCCGGCCCGCGCGGACGGCCGGCCGGTGACCGTGCCGCTGTCGTTCGCCCAGCAGCGCCTGTGGTTCCTCGCCGAGTTCGAGCCCGGTAGCAGCGAGTACGTCAGCTCGGTGGCGCTGCGGTTGCGCGGAGTGCTCGACCTCGACGCGCTGAACGTCGCGCTGACGGCGCTGGTGGCCCGGCACGAGTCGCTGCGCACCACGTTCGACTCCCTCGACGGGCGGGGCACCCAGGTCGTCCACCCGCCGCACGAGGTGCGCGTGCCGGTGCTGGACCTGGCATCCGGGCCCGCCGCGGCGCGCGAGGCGGAGGTGCTCCGGCTGCTGGGGGAGGAGCGCCTGCGCCCGTTCGACCTGCGCCACGGACCGCTGGTGCGGGTGCGGTTGCTGCGGGTGGGTGCCGAGGACCACGTGCTGGCGGTGGTGGTGCACCACATCGTCACCGACGGGTGGTCCACCGGCATCGTCCTCGACGAGCTGAGCGCGCTCTACCGGCAGGAGGTGTCCGGGGTGGACGCCCGGCTGCCCGCGCTCCCGCTGCAGTACGCCGACTTCGCCACGTGGCAGCGCGAGCACCTCGCCGGCGGTGCGGCCGACGAGCAGCTGGAGTACTGGCGCCGTCAGCTCGACGGGGTACCGCCGTTGGAGCTGCCGACCGACCGCCCGCGGCCCGCCGTGCAGACCGACCACGGCGCCGCGGTGGAGTTCCGCGTACCCGGCGAGGTGGTGCAGCGGCTCCGGGAGCTGGGACGCGCCGGGGACGGCACCCTGTTCATGACCCTCGTGGCGGCGTGCCAGCTGCTGCTGGGCCGCTGGTCCGGTCAGGACGACGTGGCGGTCGGCACGGTCACCTCCGGGCGCGAGCGCCCCGAGCTGGAGCGGTTGGTCGGGTTCTTCGTCAACACGCTGGTGCTGCGCTCGACGGTCGAGGAGACCAGCACCTTCCGCGAGTTCCTGGCCGCGGTGCGCGGAACCGTCCTGAACGCCTTCGCCCACCAGGACCTGCCGTTCGAACGGGTGGTGGACGAGCTGCAACCGGTGCGCGACACCAGCCGCTCCCCGCTGTTCCAGGCGATGGTGGTGCTGCACAACCTCGGTGGCGAGGCGCTCGACCTGCCGGGCTTGACGGCCGAAGCCGTGGTGGCGCCGGTGCGCACGGCGAGCTTCGACCTGAGCCTGGAGTTCCAGGAGCTGGGCGCGGACGGGCTGGCCGGCGTGGTCGAGTACAACACCGACCTGTTCGACGTGGGCACCGTGCAGCGGTTGGTGCGCCATCTGCTCGTGGTGCTGGAGGGGGTCGCGCAGGATCCGGACCGGCCGCTGGGCGAGCTCGCCCTGGTGGACGCCGCCGAACGCCACGAGGTGCTGCAGCGGTGGAACCGGACGGCGGGGCCGGTGCCCGCGGTGACGTTCCCGGAGCTGTTCGAGGCACAGGTGCGCCGGACCCCGGACGCCGGGGCACTGGTGTGCGGCGCGACGGCGATGACCTTCGCCGAGCTCGACGTCCGGGCGAACCGGCTGGCCCACCACCTGATCGACCTGGGGGTGGGGCCGGAGCGGGTGGTGGCGGTGCTGCTGCCGCGCTCGGTGGAGGTCGTGGTGGCGATCGTGGCCGTGTGGAAGGCGGGTGGGGTGTACCTGCCGGTGGATCCCGACCTGCCGGCGGAGCGGATCGAGCTGTTGTGCCGGGACGCGGGGGCCGGGTGGGCCCTGACCTCCACCGCGCTGACCTCCACCGCCCCGGACGGGACCGGGCCGGCGCTCGGCGGGGCCGTCCCGGTGGTGCTCGACGACCCCCGCACGGCGGCGGCGGTGGCCGCCGGTCCCGACCGCGCTCCCGCGGACGCGGACCGGACCGGGGCGCTGCGGCCGGCCAACGCGGCGTACGTCATCTACACGTCGGGGTCGACCGGCCGGCCGAAGGGCGTCGCGGTGGAGCACCGCAGCCTGGTGAACCTGGCGGTGAACCACCGGGAGGGTTTCGTGGCCGACGCCGGCGGGGGTCGGCTCCGGGTGGCGCTGACCGCGGCGTTGTCCTTCGACACGTCGCTGGAGGGCCTGGTGCTGTTGGCCGACGGCCACGAGTTGCACGTGGTACCGGACGCCGTCCGGCTGGACCCGCCGGAGTTGGTGGAGTACGTGCAGACGGCCGGAATCGACTTCCTGGACCTCACGCCCTCCTACCTGCGGCAGCTGCTCCCGGCGGGGTTGCTGACGGGATCGGGCCACCGCCCGCGGGTGCTGATGGTCGGCGGGGAGGCGTTGCCGGCGTCGTTGTGGGAGGAGCTGGCCACGGTTCCGGACACGGTCGTCCACAACTTCTACGGCCCGACCGAGTGCACCGTGGACGCGCTGTCGTGCCGGCTGGACGAGGCCTCGGCTCCGGCGGTGGGACGGCCGTTGCGCAACATGCGGGCCTACGTCCTGGACCGGGCGCTGCGTCCGGTGCCCGTGGGCGTGTTCGGTGAGCTCCACCTGGCCGGCGCGCAGGTGGCGCGGGGCTACCTGGGCCGGCCCGGGCTGACCGCGCAGCAGTTCGTCGCG
>DASQMQ010000040.1:0-10540 GCA_035645455.1 Pseudonocardia sp. | reverse complement strand
CGCCACTCCTCCCGCAGCGCCCGCACCTCCTGCTCGGCGCGGGCGGGGTCGACGTCGTCGAACTCGGTGTCGTCGCGGGGTTCGCCGTGCAGGTACGGAACGTCCTGACCGGCGATCCGCCGCCGCAGCCAGATCCGCTCGACCTTCGCGGCGTGCCGGACCAGCCCGAGCAGCGACAACGTGGACGGCGGGACCGGGCGCGCGGCGAGCTGCTCGGCGGTCAGCCCGGCGCAGATCCGCAGCAGCGTCTCGCGCTGGGTGGCCAGGTAACCCTCCAGGAGCGCGCGGTCGTCGCCGGTCATCGGGCCGTCGGTGAGCAGGCCCGTGGGCGGGGCGGGGTCGGGGGACGTCCAGGTCATGGCGACATCGTTGCGCACCGCCCGGCCCGGTCGCCCGAGTTCCGCCGACCCACGAGGCCCCGAGCCCCCGCCCCATCTGCGTCGCCGCCGATCACTGGGAGACCGGCCGGGGTCGTGGGCCCGGCGCTCGCGCAGCACGTGGTGTGCCGTCGCAGCGCGCCGGCTGGCTGCGACGACCCGCGACGGGCTGCGACAGCTGGGCGTCAGGGCGGGGTGGCGCGGCGGAGGGTGCGGGGTGGGTGGCCGAACCAGCGCCGCGCCGCCCGGGTCAGCGCGGACTGCTCGGTCAGCCCGACCATCGCCGTCACCTGCCCGAACGGCAGGTCGGTGCCGGTGATCAGGCGGTGCGCGGTGGCCCGGCGGACCTCGTCGAGGACCGCCTCGAACGTGGTCCCCTCGGCGGCCAGCTGGCGCTGCAGCGTGCGCGGGTGCAGCTGGAGGAGTCGGGCGACGTCGGCCAGGTGCACCGGGGACGACCCGAGCGCCTGCCCCAGCAGCACCCGGACCCGCCCGGTCACGGTCTGGCCGGGGGCGGTGAAGTGGGCGGCCATGTAGTCCAGGACGACCTCGCGCAGCATCCGGTCGCCGCCGACCACCGGCGTCGCGACGATCCCGCTGGGCACCCGCAGCACGGCGCCGGGCCGGTCGAACCGGACGTCGGCGCCGAAGAAGCCGGTGTAGCGGCCGACCGGGGCGAGCGGCGGGTGCGGCAGGTGCACCGAGCGCAGCCCGTACGGGCCGCCGTGCAGCAGCACGATGATCCGGTGGACCAGCCCCAGCCCCAGGTCGACGACCTGCGGCGGCAGCCGGCCGGGCCCGGTGGTGTCGTAGCGGATGCCGATCACGCCGGGGCGACCCTCCGGGTCGTCGACGCGGTCGACGCTCAGCGCCGGGCTGTGCACGAACAGGAACCGGCTGGTGCAGTCCAGCGCGTCGCCGAAGGTCGGCGAGTTCTCGATGGCGATGGCCAGCGGGCCGAGCACGCCGGCGTCCTGCTGCTCGGCCAGCCGCAGCCCCAGGTCCGGGCAGGCCAGCTCGTCCGCCGCGACCTCCAGGACGCGGGCCGCGGTGCCGGCCCGGATCACCGCGTCGTCGCTGTCCAGGGCCTGCGGCGGCACGCCGAAGCGGGCCAGCAGCGCGGCGCCGTCGCCGCCGAGCCGCTCGACCAGCGGGACGAGCCCGCGCAGGCCGGCCGCGCGCACCATCGGGTCCATGTCGCCCGAAGGTAAACAACTGTCGCGTGCGGGCAAGTCTGGTCACCCCGTCGGCGGCAGACTGGCGGGAGTCGTTCAGCCGAAGGAGTCCGCGCCGTGACCGGTTCACCCAGCCCGGCCCACCACGTCGACGTCCTCATCGTCGGGGCCGGCCTGTCCGGCGTCGGCGCCGCCTGGCGGCTGCAGCGGGGACGCCCCGGCACGACGTACGCGATCCTGGAGTCCCGGGACGCGATCGGCGGCACCTGGGACCTGTTCCGCTACCCCGGCATCCGCTCCGACTCGGACATGTTCACCCTCAGCTACCCGTTCCGGCCGTGGCGCGGTGAGGACTCCATCGCCTCCGGCGACAACATCCGCACCTACATCCGGGAGACCGCGGTCGAGGCCGGGATCGACCGGCACATCCGGTTCGGGACGAAGGTCCTCGGGGCGTCCTGGTCGTCGGCGGACGCGCGGTGGACCGTCCGGGCCGAGGTCGGCGACGACCACGGCACCACCCCGCAGACCTGGACCTGCGACTTCCTCTACCTGTGCACCGGCTACTACAGCTACGAGCACGGCTACCAGCCCGACTTCCCCGGCCGCGCCGACTACCGCGGCCGCTTCGTGCACCCGCAGTTCTGGCCCGCGGACCTCGACCACACCGGCAAGCGCGTGGTGGTGATCGGCAGCGGGGCCACCGCCGTCACGCTGGTGCCCGCGATGGCCGAGGCCGCCGAGCACGTCACCATGCTGCAGCGCTCGCCGTCCTACCTGACCGCGCTGCCCGCCAAGGACGCCCTGGCCGACGTGGCCCGCAGGTACCTGCCGGCCGGCGCCGCCCACCGCCTGGTGCGGGCCAAGAACGTGCTGTTCAGCCAGGCCTTCTACCAGCTCGCCCGGCGCCGTCCGGAACGGGTGAAGAAGCTGCTGCGCGACCTCGCCCTGCGGTTCGTGCCCGACCCGGCCTACGTCGACGAGCACTTCACGCCGCACTACGACCCCTGGGACCAGCGGCTGTGCCTGGCCCCGGACGGCGACTTCTACCGGGCCATCACCGGGGGCCGGGCGTCGGTCGTCACCGACCGGATCGACCGGTTCGTCGGGACCGGGATCCGGCTCGCGTCCGGGACGGTGCTCGACGCCGACCTCGTCGTGTCCGCGACCGGGTTGACGATGCTGGCGTTCGGCGGCGTCGAGCTGACCGTCGACGGCGAGCGCGTCGACCCCGGCGCCACCGTCGCCTATCGCGGCGTGATGCTCGGCGGGGTGCCCAACCTGGCCTTCTCCATCGGCTACGTGAACGCCTCCTGGACGCTGCGGTCGGACCTGTCGGCCCGCTACGTCTGCCGGCTCCTCGCGCACCTGGACCGGCACGGGTACGCCACCGCGACACCGGTGGCCGACACCGTGCGCGCCCAGCGGCCGCTGCTCGACCTGACCTCGGGCTACGTGCAGCGCGCCGCCGACCGGTTCCCCCGGCAGGGCGACCGCGCGCCGTGGACGGTGCGCCAGAACTACCCGGCCGACCTGCTCGGGATGTTCCGCGCCGACGTCCGTCGGGACATGCGCTTCACGCCCCGCACCCCCGTCGCCCGCCCCGCCACCGAACCGGAGACGATCGCCTCATGAGTCGCACGCCGTACCGCTTCGCCGGCCGCACCGCCATCCTCACCGGGGCCGCGAGCGGCATCGGCGAGCAGCTCGCGTACGGGCTCGCCGTCCGCGGCAGCGACCTGGTGCTGCTCGACCGCGACGGGCCCGGCCTGGAGGAGGTCGCCGGCACCGTGCGCGCCGCGCACCCGGGCGTCACCGTCGAGACCCTGGTCGTCGACCTGGCCGACCGGGACGCCACCGCGGCCGCCGCCCAGCGGATGCGCGCCGAGCACCCGCGGGTCGGACTGTTGATCAACAACGCCGGGGTGGCCCTCGGCGGGCGCTTCGAGCACCTCGGGCTCGACGAGTTCGAGTGGCTGATGGACGTCAACTTCCGGGCTCCGGTGCTGCTCACCCACCACCTGCTGCCCGCGCTGCTCGCCGAGCCGGGCAGCCACCTGGTCAACGTCTCCAGCCTGTACGGGCTGATCGCGCCGCCCGGGCAGTCGGCGTACTCGTCGAGCAAGTTAGCGCTGCGCGGGTTCAGCCAGGCGTTGCGCGCCGAGCTCGCCGGGCGCGTCGGCGTCACCACCGTGCACCCGGGCGGCATCCGCACGAAGATCGCGGAGAGCGCCCGGATCGCCGCCGCGGCGCCGCGCGCGGAGATCGAGCAGGGCCGCGCGGCGTTCGACAAGCTGCTCAGCTACCCGCCGGAGAAGGCCGCCGAGGAGATCCTGGACGGCGTCGAGCGGCGGCGGGCCCGGGTGCTGATCGCGGCCAGCGCCAAGATCCCGGACGTGCTGGCCCGGCTGCTGCCCGCCGGGCACATGGCGGTGCTCGCCGCGATCACGACCGCCGTCGGGCGGGTCGCGGCCCGCCGGGCGGGGGCCGGCCGATGAGCGAGCCGAGCGTCGACACGGCGCCCGCCCCGGCCGGGCGCGCGAGCGCGCCCGAGGGGACCCGGGTGGTCACCGTCCGCGGCGTGTCGGTACGGGTGCGCGAGACCGGACGACCGGACCGGCCCACGGTCCTGGCGCTGCACGGGATCGGCCGCAGCCTGGAGGACTGGGCGCCGCAGCACGACCGGCTCGCCGACCGCCGCCGGGTGCTCAGCATGGACCTGCCGGGCTTCGGGTTCTCCGACCGGCTGCCCGGCCCGATCACCCTGCCCGCGCTGGCCGACGGGGTCCTGGCCACCCTGGACGCGCTCGGCGAGACCGGCCCGGTGCACGTGCTGGGCAACTCGCTGGGCGGTGCGGTCGCGCTGCAGGTGCTCGCCCGGCAGCCCGACCGGGTCCGCACGCTGGTGCTGGTCAACAGCGCCGGGTTCGGCAAGGAGGTGACGATCGCGCTGCGCCTGCTGGCCGTCCCCGGGCTGGGCAGGCGGCTGCTGCGCGGCGACCGGCGCGCCGCCCGGCGGGCCGAGGAGTCGCTGTTCGTGGACCGCTCGTTCGTCACCGACGAGCGCCTGGACCTCGCCGTCGCGCTGGCGAACCGGCCGCAGACCAGCGCGGTGTTCCTGGAGGCCGCCCGCGAGCTGGGCAGCTTCCGCGGGGTGCGGGCCGGGTGGCGGGCGGAGCTGCTCGACGCCATCACCGCGCACCCCCGCCCGACCCTGCTGCTGTGGGGCGACCGCGACCTCATCCTGCCGGCGCAGCACCTGCGGGTGGCCCGGCAACTGCTGCCGCACGCCCAGTCGCACGTGTTCGGCGAGACCGGGCACATGCCCCAGGTCGAACGCGCCGACCGGTTCGCCGAGCTGGTCGGGGCCTTCCTGGACCGGTCCGACCCGCCCGGCTAGGCGTACGCCGCGAGGATCTCGCGGTGCAGGTCGAGCAGCCGCGGCACGTCGGCCCGCTCGGCCCGGGCCATCCCGCACTCGGTGCAGATCCCCCACGGCGCCACGCCCGCGGGCAGGTACCGGTCGACCAGCTCGACCTGCGCCGCGGTCGTGCCGGGCGGCTGGTCCTGCGGGTGGTAGGGCACCAGCGCCAGGTAGAGCTCGGTCGCCGGGCCGGTGCGCAGGCCGGCGAGCGGGGCGAAGAACGGCTCGTCGGCGCGGTACTGCGGCACGGTGAACGACACCCACGCCGGCTCCGTCCGGGCGGCGACCGCGTTGGCCAGCTCGACCTGGGTGCCGAGCGTCTCCGGTTCGACCAGGTGCACGTGGCCGGCGTCGCCGTAGCAGAGGTGCAGCCCGGCCGGGACGTCGTCGGGGACGTGGTCGAGCAGCGCGGCCAGCTGCCCCGCCGTCGCCTCCGTGCTGTCCGGCGCCCACTCCACGGTGACCGTCTCGACGGCCGCGTCCCACTGCACCGCCAGGTCGTCGTGCGGGACGGTGGCGAGCACCCGGTCGAGGTCGGCGAGCAGCGCGCGGCCGTAGGAGGGCACCAGGCGGTCGCGGTCGGCCGGGTCGATCAGGTAGCCGACCGCGGTGGGCGTCGGGTACTCGACCTGGAACCGCACGCCGTCGGGGATCACGCCCTCCGCGCGCAGGCGGCGGAACGTCGCGTAGGACGCGGTGTACTCGGCGGCGTAGCCGAGATCGGGCCAGGCGACGGCGTCCGGATCGGTGCCCGCGGCCAGCCGGACCGTCGGGCCGCCGGCGTAGGGGCCGCCGGCCGCCGGGTCCGGTTCGACGGCCGCCAGGCCGGGCGTGGCCAGCAGCCGCGGCAGCTGGAAGCCGGTCCAGCCGGCCCGCTCGCCGGTCTCGCCGTCGGGTAGGCGGCGCAGCCCGTGCGGCACGCGCTCGACCAGCGCGCGCAGGACGGTCCCGGTGTCGGGCAGGTTGACCCCGCCGTTGAAGTGGACGGCGATCGGTGGCATGGGAGCTCCTCGTCTCGGGGGTTCGACACCGACGGTGCCAGCAGTAGCGGTCAGCGCCGGTCCGGCACTCCTGCCAGGCTGCGGACGTGCTCGAGACCTCCGCCCGGCTGCTCGCCCTGCTGTCGCTGCTGCAGGCCCGGCGGGACTGGCCGGGCGCGCTGCTGGCCGAGCGGCTGCGGGTCAGCCCGCGCACCGTCCGCCGCGACGTCGACCGGCTGCGCGAACTGGGCTACCCGGTGCGCGCGATCATGGGCCCGGACGGCGGGTACCGGCTCGACGCGGGCAGCCGGATGCCGCCGCTGCTGTTCGACGACGAGCAGGCCGTGGCCGTCGCCGTCGCGCTGCAGACCGCGACGACCACCGTGACCGGCGTCGAGGAGGCCGCGCTGCGGGCGCTGGCGACCGTCCGCCAGGTGATGCCCGACCGGCTCCGCCGCCGGGTGGACGCGGTGGAGGTGACGGCGGTCGGACCGGTCCGCCGTCCGCCGCAGGTCGACGCGGGCGTGCTGGTGGCCGTCGGGGCGGCCGTGCGGGCCGGGGAGGTGCTGCGCTTCGACTACGCCGCCGAGTCGGGGGTCGGGCTGCGCCGAGCCGAGCCGCACCACCTGGTGACCTGGCGCGACCGCTGGTACCTGGTCGCCTGGGACCTCGACCGGGTCGACTGGCGGACCTTCCGGGTCGACCGGATCACCCCGCGCACCCCCACCGGACCCCGGTTCACCCCGCGCCCGCTGCCCGCCGCCGACGTCACCGCGTTCGTGGCCGGGCGGTTCGGCCGCTACGACACGCCCGACGGCTGGCCCTGCCGGGGCGAGGTGCTGCTGCACGCGCCGGCGGCCGAGGCCGCCCGCCGGCTGCCGGGCGCCCTGGTGGAGGAGCTCGGCGCGGACCGGTGCCGGGTCGTGCTGGGGTCGTGGTCGTGGGCCGGGCTGGCCGCCACCGTCGGGCTGTTCGACGTCGACCTGGAGATCGTCGGACCGCCGGAGCTGCGCGCCGCCGCGGTCCGGCTCGCCCGGCGCTACGCCCGGGCCTGACCGGGCCGGGCGGTTTCCCGTCCGATCCCCGCGGATCCGGCGCCGGTCACTAACCTCGTCCGGGTGGACAGTGAGCCCGCCTCCCTGCAGGCCGAGCAGGACGCCTACCTCGCCCTGTCCGAGGCGTCGCTGGACGCCGCGCTCGACGCCAAGCTCGCCCGCGACCAACCCGACCAGTACCGGGCGGCGCTGACCCGGATGGTCGAGCTGCAGACCGCCACCCTCGCCGCGCACGACCGGTTCGTCCAGCGCGCCGAGGAGCTCGACCTCGGCCTGGACGTGGTGGCGGGGTTGCGGGAGGGCCGCGTCGACCTGGCGATCCTGCTGCAGCGGACGTTGGCGCAGCTGGAGCGGGCGGAGAACGGGGAGTAGCGCCCGGCTACTGCAGCAGCGGGAGCAGGGCGGCGGGCTGTTCGACGTGCGCGTTGTGGGCCAGTCCGGGCAGGTCGACGGGATCGGGGACCAGCTCGGCGAGCTGGCCCGCGCTGACCAGGGCGTCGTGCTCGCCGCGGGCCAGCACCACCGGGACCGGGGCAGCCCGGGTCAACGCGGCGACGCCCGGCTCGCCGATCCCGAAGGCGCGCTGGTCGAGCGCCAACCGGAACCGGCCACCGTCCTCGACGACGCCGGCGGTGGCCGGCGGCGAGTCGGGGGCGACCAGCCCTCCGAGACCGGAGACGCGCAGGTGGCGGGCGATCGCGTCGTCCCGGGTGGCGAAGCGGGCGGGCTCGCGATCGGCGAGCGCGGCGGCCCGGGACAGCTCGTCGGGCGTCCAGGCCACCTTGATGCCCAGCCCGACCACCTTCCGCACGCCGGGCCGCCGGGCCAGTTCGAGCGCCACCACCCCGCCGAAGGAGTGGCCCAGGACCACCGTGCCGTCGGGGTCGACCAGGTCGGCGACGGCGTCGGCCACCGCGGGGAACGTGTAGCGGGCCAGCGGCGGTGAACCGCCGTGGCCGGGCAGGTCGGGCACCACCCACGCCCCGGGCAGCAGGTCGACCAGGCCGTCCCACACCTCCCCGGTCGCCCCCAGCCCGTGCAGCAGCAGCACCGTCGGCCCGCCGCGACCGCCCCGTCGCACCCGCAGATCCGTCACGGCGCCAGCATGACGCACCCCGCCGCACCCCGTTCGCGCCGTGGTCGGGTTGGACGAACGCGCCGCTCGCCCGATGGCGCTGGCCGAGTGCGCCGCTCGCTCGATGGACGCGGCGGCCGGGCGAGTGCGCCTCGGGTGGTCAGGCGCTGACGGGGGCCTGTCTGTGGTGGCAGGCCTGGGCGTAGGCGACCGGGGTGAGGCCGATCGCGGCGGTGAAGTCGCGGATGAAGTGGGACTGGTCGAAGTAGCCCAGCTCCGCGGCGACGTCGGCCCAGGGGCGGTCCTGCTCGCGGTCGAGGACGGCGGCGGCCTCGTGCAGGCGGTAGCGGCGCAGCACCCACTTCGGGCTCACCCCGACGTACCGGGCGAACAGCCGCTGCAGGGTGCGGGGGGTGACGGCGAAGCGCTCGGTGACGTCGTCGACGCGGCGGATGGTGCGGTCGTGGAGCAGCGCGGCGACGATCCGGCCGACGTACTCGACCTGCGGATCGGTCGGGGGCCACCGCTCGCGCAGGAACGCCTCGGCCATGGCGACCAGCTCGTCGACGCCGCGGGCGGCGGTCATCCGGGCGGCGAGGTCGGTGGCGGGCGGGCCCCAGAGCTGCTCGGCGGGCAGCGCGGTGTCGGTGATGTCGGCCAGCGGGCGGCCCAGGAACGGCAGGAACCCGCCGGGCCGGAACTTGATCCCGAACACCCGTCCGGTGCCGCGGTAGGCGTAGGTGAACCGGGCGCGGCCGACCCCGGACACGGCCAGCCGACCGCCGTCGAGCACCACGTTCACGCACGGGTGCGGCAGCAGGGTCACCGACGCCTCGCGGCCCGGCGGCAGCTCCCAGCTCACCAGCCAGTGCCGTTCGACCAGGTCGGCGAGGTCGTCGGCGGGCGGGAAGCGGTCCAGCGAGAAGTCGACGTCGCGCACGCCCAGCACGCCGTGCTCGCTGGTCGTGGCCACCTGCCGCCCGGTCATGCGGCCAGCATGCCCGGCCGCGCCGACAACCGGCAGCGCACCGCCCGCGCTTGACAAATTTATTTGTCGGTGAGACCTTGGCCGGGTGCAGGAGCTCGGGATCATCGACGGAGCCGCCGCGGCGGAGGTCTCGCTGGACCCGATCCGGGCCCGGCTGCTGGCCGAGCTGGTCGAACCGGCGTCGGCCAGCGGGCTCGCCGCCCGGGTCGGCATCCCCCGACAGAAGATCAACTACCACCTGCGCACGCTGGAGCGGCACGGCCTGGTCGAACTGGTCGAGGAGCGCCGCCGGGGCAACATGACCGAGCGGGTCATGCGGGCCACCGCGGCCAGCTACGTCATCTCCCCGGCCGCGCTCGGGGCGCTGGCGCCCGACCCCGGCCGGTCGCCGGACCGGCTCTCGGCCCGCTGGCTGGTCGCCCTGGCCGCGCGGACCGTCCGCGAGGTCGGGGCGCTGCTGGTCGGCGCGACCGCGGCCGGGAAGCGGGTGGCCACCTTCGCCGCCGACGGCGAGGTGCGCTTCGCCTCGGCCGCCGACCGGGCCGCGTTCGCCGCGGAACTGGCCGACGCGGTCACCGCGCTGGTGGGCAAGTACCACGACGAGTCCGCCCCCGGCGGCCGACCGCACCGCGTGGTCCTCGCGGTGCATCCCGTCCCCGTCACCGACAACCCGAAGGAGCAGCCGTGAGCGAGCGGCGCATGGAGAAGACCGTCGAGCTGGACGCCTCGCCCGAGCAGGTCTGGGAGCTGATCGCGACCGGGCCGGGCATCTCGACCTGGTTCGTCCCGCACGAGGTGGAGCCGCGCACGGGCGGCACGGTCAAGGCCTCGTTCGGCGGCGCGTTCGAGGGCAACGGCCGGGTCACCGCCTACCAGCCCGGCCGCCGCTTCGGCTACGCCGAGCCGGCCCCCGGCGACCGCCCCGACCACGCCTTCGAGTTCCTCGTCGAGGGCCGCGAGGGCGGCGGTGCGGTGCTGCGGTTCGTGCAGAGCGGGTTCCTGGACGGTCCCGAGGGCGACGCCGAGTACCAGGGCTTCGACAACGGCTGGAACCTGTTCTTCACCAACCTGCGGACCTACCTGGAGCACTTCGCCGGGCAGCCGGTGAGCAACGTGCTGACCATGGGCTACACCCCCGGCACCGCGGCCGACGCCTGGTCGGTGCTGCACCGCAGCCTGGGCCTGACCGGGCACCCGGCGGTCGGCGAGCAGGTCTCCCTGGACGGACCGCAGCAGATCACCGGCGTGGTCGACGTGGCCACCCCGGAGTTCCTCGGCATCCGCTCGGCGCACGGCCTGCACCGCTTCGGCGCCGAGGGCGACGGCGGCTGCGGGGTCAGCGCCTACCACTACTTCTACGGCGACCCGGTGGACGCCGAGACCCTCAGCAAGGCGTGGGACGCCTGGCTCACCGAACTGTTCCCGCCCTCACCCCAACCGGTCGACGCGTAACGGAGCCCCGCCGG
>DASQMQ010000039.1:0-7913 GCA_035645455.1 Pseudonocardia sp. | reverse complement strand
CGGCCGGCGGGCCCCCGGTCCCGCGCCTTTCGCACCGTCCTGCCGGTGGCTTCCGGCGCCCCCGCGCGGGACCTCTGCCCGTGCCCGCACCGCAGGTGAGGATGACGCTGGGCGAGCAACCCGCAGGACCGGCGGGCCGATCTCCGGCCGCGCCGACGAGCGGGAGCACGTGCCATGCCGAGGAGTCCCGTCCGACGGACGACGAGTGACCCGGGCGCTCCGGATGCGGTGACCGCGCCGGCCCGCGACGAACTGCGGGCGATCGCCGGCTGCTCGTCGCGTTCCACGCCCGGGCGGACCGCAGCGCCGAGCCGTACAACCCGTTCGCGGCCCCTGCCCCTCGCTCAGAACTCCAGCACGATCCGGGCCGGCACCGTGCCGGCCAGCACCTCGGCGAAGCAGGTGTTGACCTCCTCGAGCTTGCGGGACTGGGCGATCACCCGGGTGCGGCCCGCGGCGTGCAGCGCGAACACGTCGGCGAGGTCCTGGCGGGTCCCGACGATGGAGCCGATGACCGAGATGCCGCCGAGCACCGTGTCGAAGATCGGGATCTGCAGGGTGCCCTCGGCGGGCAGGCCGACGCACACCAGCCGACCACCACGGCGCAGGGACCGGTAGGCCTGCTCGAAGGACTCCGGCGACGCGGCCAGCGCCACGGCGACGTCGAGCCCACCGAGCTGCCGGATCACCGCGACGGGGTCCTGCGTCCGGGCGTTGACCACCTCGTCGGCCCCGAGCTCGGTCGCCAGGGCCAGCTTCTCGTCCTCGACGTCCACGGCGACGACGATCCCGCCGACGATCCGCGCGTACTGCACCGCGAGGTGGCCCAGTCCGCCGATGCCGAAGACCCCGACCCGCTCTCCCGGCTGCACCCCGGCGACCTTGATCGCCTTGAAGGTGGTGACGCCGGCGCAGGTGAGCGGGGCGGCGTCGAAGGACGACACCGCATCCGGCACAGGCACCGCGAACCGCTCGTCGGCCAGCGCGTACTCGGCGTAGGCGCCGTCGACGGAGTAGCCGCTGTTGGTCTGGGCCTCGCAGAGGGTCTCCCGGCCCGACACGCAGTACCCGCAGCGACCGCAGGCCGAGCCCAGCCAGGCGATCGCGACCCGGTCCCCCACCCGCCGCCGCGCCGCCCCCGGCCCGACCCGCTCGACCACGCCGATGCCCTCGTGACCGGGGGTGAACGGGGCCTGCGGCGTGACCGGCCAGTCGCCGCGCGCGGCGTGGATGTCGGTGTGGCAGACGCCGCTGGTCACCATGCGGACCAGCACCTGCCCCGGGCCCGGCTCGGGCACCGGGACGTCCCGGACCTCCAGCGGGGCGCCCAGCGCCGGAACCACTGCGGCCTTCATCGTGTTCATGTCCGTCCTCTCGTCGGCACGTCCACTGTCGCCCACGACCTGCGCGGTGATCAGGGGCCGACGGCCCGACGTGCGCGGGCCTTCCGGCCGCCCGTCAGGGTCGGGGCCCCAGGACCGGGGGCCGGCCGCGGCGGCGGGCCGCCAGCTCCAGCCCGACCAGCAGCACCGCCCAGACCATGACCCCGGCGCTCACCACCGCGGCCAGGGTCCCGGTGGCCGCCGCCGAGCCGCTGACCACGGTGAACAGGCCGTGCCACACCGCGACGACCGGGACGCTGCCGGTGCGGTTGGCCAGCCACCCGAGCACGATCGATCCGGCGGCGAGACCGAGCAGCCAGCCCGCGGTGACCGCCGGCCCGAAGTCCCGGAACGAGCCGAGGACCAGGAACATCGGCGCGTGCCACCCGGCCCAGATCACGGCGAGCAGCAGCATCGCGGTCAGCGGCCCGAACCGGCGTTGCAGGGCCGTCAGCGCGTACCCGCGCCACCCGGTCTCCTCGCCGAAACCGTTGACCAGCACGACGACCAGGACCACGAACCCGGGCCCCCACGCCGCCGGCAGCCCGGAGATCACCCCGAAGTCCGCGTAGCGGGGCAGCGCGCCCCCGGTCAGCCCGGTGACCAGCAGACCGATCGCCAGCAGTCCGAGCGGGGCGAGCGCGACCGCCCACCACCGCAGCCCGATCCGCACCCGCACCGTCCGCGACAGCAGCCCGCGCAGTCCACCGGTGCGGGAGGCGACCACCAGGGCCGCCAGCAGCGGGCCGAGCAGGGCCGGGAAGTGCGTCGGCCAGCCGCGGCCCTGCTCGACGAGCGCGTCGCTCAGCGCGAGCGGCAGCAGCCAGGCCCAGGTCAGCGCGTAGGCGAGCAGGACGAAGAGCCCGAGCCGGGCCCGTGCGGCTCGGCCACGGTCCGCGCCCGCGCGGGGTACCCCGTCGGCATCCGTCCACCTCACGTCGGCCGGCCCCCGCGGGATCGTCGTTCCGGGCGCTGCGGCCGCGAACGGTGTGACCGCGCCTCTCGGGTTGCGGCGCATGGCGCCCACCTCCTCGGTCCGTTGCCACCGTGACCGACGAGCAGGCGTTGCGGCAGGGCGAAAGGGCCCCCGGGACGGGAGACCGAGGACCCGCGCGAAGCTGTCCGACGACGCCGCGCTGCTCGTGCTCGGCGCCTCCGTACCAACCCCGCACGCCAGGTGCTGCCCGGGGTCCACTGCCGCGGAGCCGGCCCGCCGCGTGGTCACCCCGCTGGCCGTGATCCGCCGGAAGCCCGGCGGGGGCGCCCGCCGCGCCGGTCGTGGTCGGGTCGACGGCTCCCCGTCCTCCGGGGCCGCGGTGCGGGCCGGGTTCGTCGCTGCGGCTGCGGGCGGTCGGCAGTTGCAAGCCGCGCACGCCTGGTTGGGCCCTGCCGATGGCCGTGCTCGGACCGGTCGCGCATCGATGCCCGCGAGGCCGCCGCTGCGCTGCTCGTCGGGCGGCTGGTCGAGGCCCGGCCCGGCGATCGGTGCGAGATGCGCCGCGCCGAGCTCCGTCGGGCCGTCCGGTGGCCTCCGGGCGGACGACGGCGACCGGGCAGTGGTTGTGCTGCAGCAGGGCGTGGCTGACCGACCCCAGGACGAGCCCGGCGAGGTTGCCGCGTCCGCGCGAGCCGACCACCCCGGCCTTGGCGCACCCAGGAACACCAGCGCGCGCATCGTCTGCTGAGCGGTCGACACGGGCCCACCCGATCAGGGCCGGACGGCCCGGCGGGCCGGGACCGGTGACCGGTCCCGGCGGGTGGCGCGCAGTGCGAGCGTCGGGCGAGAACCACTGAGACCGAGGAGCTCCCGTGCACACCATCTCCCCCACCCAACCGGTCTCCACCATCGCGACGACCGTCGTCGCGGAGGTCGACAGCGCCCTGACCCTGCGCTCGGTCGCCGAGGAACTGGTCGCCGACGAGGTCGGCATCGTGCTCGTGCGCACCCCGGGCCGACCGAGCGGCCTGCTCTCCGAGCGGGACCTGGTCACCGTGCTCGCCGCCGGCGGGGATCCGGGGCGGACCCAGGCCGCCGACGTGATGACCACCGAACTGGTCACCGCCGCACCCACCGACAGCATCGCCGAGGTCGGTACCCGGATGCTCGAGGCCGGCATCCGGCACGTCGTCCTGCGCGACGGCGACCAGGTCGTCGGGGTCGTCTCGATCCGGGACGTGGCGCGCGTGCTGCTCGCCCCGTGGGCCGCGCGGACCGCTGCCCACAGCGACGCCGCGTCCTGACCCGAGGCCGCTACGGGCGCACCCGGTCGACCAGCTGCGGACAACCCGATCAACTTCCCGACCGTCCCGCTGTCGACGCGCCGTGGACGTGGTCGCGCCGGCAGCGGCGCGGACCTCGACACGACACGACCGACGCGCCCGACCTCGTCGACTACGTCCAGCACAAGATCGCGACCGTGCTCCGGCACACCGGTCGGCCCGCGCTGCGCGCGCACGTGCGGGTCGTCCGGCACGCGGACCCGGCCCGCGAGCGCCCGGTCACCGCGCGGGCGTCGGTGGAGCTGGCGCGGGTCACCCTGCACGTCCGCGCCGAGGGCAGCACGGCGCGGGAGGCGGCCGACCTGCTGCTCGACCGCCTCGACCGGCGGATCTCCCGGGTCTCGCGGACCCGGCGCGGAGACCGCAGCGCCTCGGCACCCGCGGCGCCGGACGACCTGGCGGCCGCCGGTGCGACGGCCCTCGACGCGACGGCCGACGCCGCGACGGGCGATCAGCTCCCACCGGTCGAGGAGTGAGCCCTTGTGCAGCGCCAGCAGTCCGCTGAGCTGATCTGCACACCAGTGCCCGCGCCCCACCCGGTGCGTGGGCACTTTCGGCGTCCCCGGAACCGCCGTGCTGACCGGGCCTTGTGCCCGCCCGATCCGTGCCGTAGGACCCCTGCCCGCGTCATCCGCGGATGACGAGCATCGACGTGGGCGCCCCGGGGACCGGTGGGCGGTGACGAGGAGGCACGGGCATGTCGAGCTACGTCTGGGCGTTCGCCGAGGGCGGCAAGGACCTCAAGGACCTGCTCGGTGGGAAGGGCGCCAACCTCGCCGAGATGACCAACCTGGGGCTGCCGGTCCCGCCCGGGTTCACGATCACGACCGAGGCGTGCCGGGTCTACCTGAGCACCGGCACGCAGCCGCCGGAGCTGGCCGGGCAGATCGACGAGCACCTCGCGGAGCTGGAGCGGGTGATGGGCCGCCGGCTCGGGGACCCCGCCGACCCGCTGCTGGTGTCGGTGCGGTCCGGTGCGAGGTTCTCCATGCCCGGGATGATGGAGACCGTCCTGGACGTCGGCCTGAATGACGAGTCGGTGCGCGGCCTGGCCCGGGTCTCCGGCGACGAGCGCTTCGCGTGGGACTCCTACCGGCGGCTCGTGCAGATGTTCGGCAAGACGGTCCTCGGGATCGGCGACGAACACTTCGACGACGCCCTCGACGCGGCGAAGCGGGCCAGAGGCACCACCGACGACCTCGGGCTCGACGCGGCCGACCTGCGCTCGCTGGTCGACACCTACAAGACCGTAGTGGCCCGACGCAGCGGCGCCGCGTTCCCGCAGGACCCCCGCCGCCAGCTGGAGTTGGCCGTGCGCGCGGTCTTCGAGTCCTGGAACGCGCCGCGCGCGATCACCTACCGCCGCCAGGAGCACATCCCCACGGACCTGGGCACCGCAGTGAACGTGCAGGTCATGGTCTACGGCAACCGGGGCGCCGACTCCGGCAGCGGGGTCGCGTTCACCCGCGACCCGGCCACCGGCGAGCCCGGCGTCTACGGCGACTACCTGGCCAACGCCCAGGGCGAGGACGTCGTGGCCGGCATCCGCAACACGCTGCCGCTGGCCGAGCTGGAACACCTCGACCCGGCGAGCTACCGCGCGCTGCTGCAGAACATGGCGACGCTGGAGCGGCACTACCGCGACCTGTGCGACATCGAGTTCACCATCGAGCACGGCCGGCTCTGGATGCTGCAGACCCGCGTCGGCAAGCGCACCGCCGCCGCCGCGTTCGTCATCGCCTGCCAGCTCCTCGACGAAGGCCTGATCGACGCCGACGAAGCCCTGCGCCGGGTCACCGGCGCCCAGCTCGCCCAGCTGATGTTCCCGCGCTTCGACGCCGACGCCGCACCCAAGACCCTGGCCGTCGGGATGAACGCTTCACCCGGCGCGGCCACCGGCGCAGCGGTGTTCGACAGCGCGACCGCCGTCGCCCGCGCCGCGGCGGGCGAGCGGGTGATCCTCGTGCGCCGCGAGACCAACCCCGACGACCTGGCCGGCATCATCGCCGCCCAGGGCGTGCTGACCAGCCGCGGCGGGCGCACCAGCCACGCCGCGGTGGTCGCCCGCGGACTGGGCCGGACCTGCGTGTGCGGGGCCGAGGAGCTGGAGGTCGACCTGGCCGGCCGGCGGCTGCTCGCACCCGGTGGCGTCACCGTGGTCGAGGGCGAGCTGCTGTCGATCGACGGCACCACCGGTGAGGTGTTCCTCGGCGAGGTGCCGGTCGTCGCCTCGCACGTGGTGCGCTACTTCGACGGCGAGCTGGACCCGGAGGGGCCCGACTCCGACGAGCTGGTGCGCGCCGTGCACCGGCTGCTCGCGCATGCCGACTCCCGCCGCCGGCTGGGGGTGCGCGCCAACGCCGACACGGGCGAGGACGCGGCCCGCGCGGCCCGCTTCGGCGCCGAGGGCATCGGCCTGTGCCGCACCGAGCACATGTTCCTGGGAGCGCGCCGCGAGCAGGTGGAGCGGCTGGTGCTGGCCGACTCCGACGCCGAGCGGGAGTCGGCGCTGGCGGTGCTGCTGCCCGAGCAGCGCGACGACTTCGTGATGATCCTGCGCGCGATGGCCGGCCGCCCGGTCACCATCCGGCTGCTCGACCCGCCGCTGCACGAGTTCCTGCCCGACCTGACCGACCTGACGGTCCGGGTGGCGCTGGCCGAGCAGCGCGCCGCGCCGGCCGAGCGCGCCGCGCTGGAGCGCGACCGGGCCCTGCTGACCGCGGTGCGCCGGCTGCACGAGCAGAACCCGATGCTCGGGCTGCGCGGGGTGCGGCTCGGCCTGGTGGTCAAGGGCCTGTTCGCGATGCAGGTCCGGGCCATCGCCGAGGCGGCCTGCGAGCGGAAGGAGGCCGGTGGCGACCCGCGGCCGGAGATCATGATCCCGCTGGTCGGGGCGGTGCAGGAACTGGAGGCCATCCGCGAGGAGTCCGAGCAGGTGCTCGCCGCGGTGTTCGAGGAGCGCGGCGTCGAGCTTGACGTGCTCATCGGCACGATGATCGAGGTGCCGCGCGCCGCGCTGACCGCCGCCGAGATCGCACGGTCGGCCGCGTTCTTCTCCTTCGGCACCAACGACCTCACCCAGATGACCTGGGGCTTCTCCCGGGACGACGTCGAGGCCGCGTTCTTCCACGCCTACCTGGACAAGGGCATCTTCGGTGTCTCGCCGTTCGAGGAGATGGACCGGCCCGGCGTCGGCCGGCTCGTGCAGATCGCCGTCGAGGAGGGCCGGTCGGCCCGGCCGGACCTCAAACTCGGCGTCTGCGGCGAGCACGGCGGTGACCCGGACTCGGTGCACTTCTTCCACGAGGTGGGGCTGGACTACGTGTCCTGCTCGCCGTTCCGCGTGCCGGTGGCCCGGCTCGAGGCCGGCCGTGCCGCGCTGGGGGCCGACCGCGCCGGCTCCTGAAAAGGGACCCCGGTGCCCCCCACGCCTCGCAGGCTCGGCGCGGGCCCCTGCACCGGGCCGGGCCGTCGGGGTCGTTCGGCACACCCGCCGCGGTGTCCACGGACCGACGGACCTGCGTGGTACCCATGACGGGTGGGCGTGCGTGCGGGGAGCCTGGTGGGTCGGGTCGTCGGCGCGCTGCTGCTCGCCGTCGTCCTGCTCGTCGTCTCCACCGCCACGGCGATCTGGTGGACCGCGCGGCAGGACGCGCGGCCGACCTCCGACGCGATCGTGGTGCTCGGGTCGGCGCAGTACAACGGCGTCCCGTCGTCGATCTTCGAGGCGCGGCTGGAGCACGCGCTCGCGCTGTACGAGGCCGACGTGGCACCGGTGATCGTGACCGTCGGCGGCAAGGCGGACGGCGACCAGTTCACCGAGGCGGAGTCCGGCCGCGCCTACCTGGCCGAGGCCGGCGTCCCGGAGGACGGATTGCTCGCGGTCGAGGAGGGCCTGGACACGCTGGAGAGCATGCGCGCCGTGGCGACCGCGTTCGACGGGCGCGGCTGGTCCTCGGCCGTGCTGGTCACCGACCCGTGGCACGCGCTGCGCGCCGAGCGCATGGCCGAGGACACCGGCATCACCGCCGACAGCTCGCCGACCCGGCAGGGCCCGGCGGTGCAGACCCGCACCACGCAGTTCCGCTACATCCTGCGCGAGACGGCGGCCTACCTGCTCTACCGGGCGACCGGCGAGAGCGTCTCGGGCGCCCCGGGGATCGGGTGAGGCAGGTGCTGGAGCTGGGCAGGGCCGGCGCGGCCGGCGGCGCGAGGGGCGTCCGGCCCGTGCTGCGCGGCGACCTCGTCGTC
>DASQMQ010000038.1:0-2501 GCA_035645455.1 Pseudonocardia sp. | reverse complement strand
ACACGTCCCACGGGTAGTCCTGCTGGCCGGCCTCCAGCAGCAGGACGCGGTTGGCCGGGTCGGCGCTGAGCCGGTTGGCCAGCGCGCAACCGGCGGCGCCACCGCCCACGATGACGAAGTCGTATGTCTGGTTCGACATGGGTGAGAATCTCCTTGGCACCTCAGTGCTCGGTTCGGGGAGCGAGGGCAGCGGTCGTGGTCGACGCGGTCGCCGTCACGGTGCCGCGCGGTCGGTGAGCTCGTGGTCCGGGTATCAGCCTCCGGCCGGAGCGGGCGGTGGGACCGCTCCCTCAGGGGCAGGCGGGGCCTGCCCGGCCGGGGCGCCGGGGTCGGCCGGGGCCTGGCCACCGGGGACCGGCTGGCCGTCGGCGCCGCCGAGCAGCGCGATCGGGTCGGTGCCGGTCAGCAGCGACTGCACGAGCAGCGCGCCGGCCTGCGCCATGAACAGCACCACGATCAGGCTGAGCATGACCCCGGCGCCCACGGTGAGCACCCGGACCCGGGCCGGCGTGCCACCGAGCTGGCGCTGGCCGGTCTCCACGACCCACGCCCGGGCGCCGAGCAGCGCCAGGAAGACCGCGGCGCTGATCCACACCCACTTGTCCATCGCCGGATCGATGACCATCGGTCAGCCTCCCGCCGGCGCCGGGGCGCCACCTGGGTCGGCCGGCGCCGGATCGCCGGCGCCGCCGGCCGCCGGGTCGACGGGGACCGCGGCCTTCTTCAGCACCGCGTTGTAGCCGTCCTGGAACGTGATGACGTAGCGCCCCGAGGACACCAGCTCCTGGATGAACCTCAGCGTCCAGCCGGGCTGCCGGTTCTCCAGGTAGACGCCCAGCTTCTCCACCGAGGTGTAGGTGACCAGGACGTCGGGGTAGTGCGCGTCGATGCACGGGATGGGGTCCTCGGAGATCAGCCCGCAACCCTCGATGTTGTTTCCGCGCCCGTGCGTGGTGATGCCCTCCAGGCCGGTCGGGCCGGCCTGGTTGATGGCCATGATCTCCTGGCCCTCCGGGGTCTCGGCGACCACCTGCCGGTACATCGCCACCTCCTCGGGGAAGGTGGCCTGGTAGGCCTCGTTGCCGCCGCGGACCAGCACCAGGATGCCGAACAGCGCCACCATCGCCACGGCCAGCAGGTACTCGCTGCTGCGCCACCGGCGGGCGATCCAGCGCAGCGCGTCGGTGCCCAGGATGACCAGGATCGGCAGCCCGAACAGCACGATCCGCAGGAAGCCCTCGCTGCCGTAGCCCTGGGCGGCCAGCGCCATCGGCACCACGGCCAGCCCGAACGGCACCAGGTCGCGCCGGCGGCGCCAGTAGACGAGCATGCCGACCGCGCCGAGCAGGTAGGTGAACCCGGCCAGCGCCACCCGCAACTGCTTGACGAAGATCTGCCCGGCGTCCCCGGCGAGCCGGTCGGCCACGCCCTCCTCCAGGGCCGCCCCGGTGTCCCCGCTGCCGATCAGGATGCCCAGCTGGGAGGTCCAGAAGTCGCGGTTGTTGACGAAGATCCACAGGGCGACCGCGACCACCCCGACGATCAGCACCGCGCGCCCGCGGAACCGGCCGACCACGGCCAGCAGGGCCAGCTGGCCGAGCAGCGCGAACGGGGTGAGCTGGTGCTCGACGACGACGGCGATCACGCACAGGGTCATCGAGAAGTAGATGAGCAGCAACTGCCGGGGTGGCAGCGCGGGCCGGTTGGGCGGCGTCATCGCGGCCACCAGCCAGCGCCGGACCAGCGGTAGTCGCGGGGCGCCGGGGTGCGGGGCGGGCCAGCCGGGGACCCCGGCCGCGTCGACCCGGCGGGTGGCCAGCGGACCCAGCGCGAAGGTGAGCACCGTCAGCATCAGCACGACGGCCTGGGCCTGCGGGGAGAAGTAGTCCTGCTCGATCCAGTTCAGCCCGACGAACAGCCACGCGGCCACCCACGGGGCGCGGGTGCCGCCGAGCATCGAGCGGGCCAGCGCGTAGATCCCGATCGTCCAGATGACGACGATCATCGGCGGGAACCAGCGCAGCACCGTGTCCAGCTCGGTGACCCCGGCGGCCTCGCGGATCCACGCCCACTGGGCGAAGAACGCCGGCCAGTAGAACCGGGCGTCCAGCCCGACCGGGGACACCCCGTTCTGCACCGCGAGCGCGTCGACGAACCCGACGGTGGTCCACGCGGTGCCGAACCGGGCGGCCGGCTCCACCACCGAGGGCAGCCCGGTGGAGCACAGGATCAGCACCCCGGTCGCGGCGGCCAGCATCGGGATCCGCGGCACGCGCGACCACAGCTCGGACACGCACGCGGCGATGGCGAAGCCCAGCGCGGCCCAGGCGGCCGGGCCGAGGACCCGGGCCAGCCCCCACCCGTCCAGCGCCTCGAGGTCGGTCGTGGCCGCGGCCAGCGGCAGCAGCGCCACCGCGATCAGCGCGAAGGCCGGGGAGAGGAAGC
The DNA here is from genome assembly GCA_035645455.1 of Pseudonocardia sp. Taxonomy (GTDB): domain Bacteria; phylum Actinomycetota; class Actinomycetes; order Mycobacteriales; family Pseudonocardiaceae; genus Pseudonocardia. The sequence goes on along the minus strand of DASQMQ010000038.1, from coordinate 56 downwards.
GCACGAACCCCGACGGGGGCTCCGGCTCGGCGACCACCGGCTTCTTGACGAACGGC
>DASQMQ010000037.1:0-8317 GCA_035645455.1 Pseudonocardia sp. | reverse complement strand
ATCGGCGGGCCGCTGGTGGAGCGGCACGCCCACCTGCCGGCCGTGTCCTGGGTGCGCCGCCGGGTGCAGCACCGCGGGCTGCTCACGATGATCTCGCTGCGACTGATCCCGGCCATGCCGTTCTCGGTGATGAACTACGGGGCGGCGCTGTCCGGGGTGCGGCTCGCGCCGTACCTGCTGGGCACGCTGCTGGGCGTGCTGCCCGGCACCATCTCGATCGTGGTGCTCGGCGACGCCGCGGTGGGCGGCAACCCGCACCCGGCGATGTTCGTGGTGTCGGTGGTGTCCGGCCTGGTCGGGCTGACCGGGGCGGTGCTGGTGGCCCGCCGGCCGCTGCCCGAGCCCGCGGACGGGGCCGTCGAGCGGGTGGACCGCGCCGCCGGGGACGTCGGCCGCGCCGCCGCTTGAGCTCGGACCGCCGCGCACGCAGTGCGGCCACCGCGCAGCGCCGGACGTGCCTGCCGCGACCGGGAGGTCCGCGCGGTCGGGGTGTGCCGGCGGCGGGATTCGAACCCGCACTGGCGGCGTTCTAAGCGCCGTCTCTCTGCCTGTTGGAGTACGCCGGCCGGCCCGCCCGGCCGCGGACGGCCGGGCGGTGCGGGAGCCAGGATACGGCCGCGTCGGGTGGTCAGACCTTCAGGTCCTTGCGCAGCTTGGCGACGTGCCCGGTGGCGCGGACGTTGTACAGCGCCTGCTCCAGGGTGCCGTCCGGGCCGACCACGAACGTCGAGCGGATCACGCCGGTCACCGTCCTGCCGTACATCTGCTTCTCGCCGAACGCGCCCCACGCCGTCAGCACCTCGCGGTCGACGTCGGACAGCAGCGGGAAGGTCAGGCCCTGGGCGTCGCGGAACGTGGCCAGCTTGGCCGGCTTGTCGGGGGAGACGCCCAGCACGTCCAGCCCGGCGCCGGTGAGCTCGCCGAGGTTGTCCCGGAAGTCGCAGGCCTGCTTGGTGCAGCCCGGGGTGCTCGCGGCCGGGTAGAAGTAGACGATCACGCGGCGGCCGCGGTAGTCCGACAGCGAGACCGGCTGGTCGTCCGCGTCGGGCAGGGTGAAGTCCGGCGCGGGGTCGCCGGGGGCGAGGCGGGTGGTCATGGGGTCGATCCTGGCACGCGGTGGGTCGGCCGACGCGGCGGTGAGCGGTCCTCTACGGTGTGGCGACCTTGCAACACCGATCGTCAGGAGGGCGTCGTGGCGCGCGACCCGGACACCATCCAGCGTGAGATCGAGCGCGCCAGGGACGCACTGGCCGACAGCCTGGACGTGCTGAGCGACCGGGCCAACCCCAAGCACCTGGTCGACCAGGGCCGGCAGAGCGTGCAGGAGCGGCTGGCCGACCCGAGGATCCGCTACGCGCTGATGGGCGTCGGCGCGGTCCTCGCCCTGGCGGTCCTGCGCCGGCTGTTCCGCTGACCCGGCTGCGCTGACCCGATCGGGAGCGGCTCCCGTCCAGCCCGGCTGGGCGGGGGCCGCTCCGGTCCGGGGTGGGTGAGCGGGCGGCTCAGCGGGTGGCGGCGAGGGCCGCGGCGTCGGCACGGGGGGCGCGCGCGGCGACCAGGGCCCGGTAGCGGGCCACCCGGCGGGCCGCGCCGAACCCGGCGACCGCGACCAGCCGGTCGCCGCTGAGGTACCCCACCACGGTGCCGCGGACCGGACCCCCGTCCAGACCGTCGCCGTGCAGCGGGAGCAGGCCGTCCGCGGTCTCGGTCCGGCCGACCAGCTGGATCTTGAGGCCGAACTGGTCGGACCAGAAGTAGGGCACCGTCGGGGGCGGCGGCTCGGCGCCGAGGATGTCCCTGGCCACCACCGCGGCCTGGTCACCCGCGCTGGTCCAGTGCTCGTGGCGGTGCCGAGCCCCGGTCACCGGGTCGTCCCACAGCGCCACGTCGCCGGCCGCCCAGGTGGCGGGCAGGCCGTGCACCCGGCCGGACGGCCCGCAGGCCAGCCCGGCGCCGACGTCCACGCCGGGGACGTCGATCCAGTCCAGTGCGGGCGTCCCGCCGATGCCGACGACGGCCGCCTCGGCGCGCAGCCGGGTGCCGTCGGTGAGCTGGGCCTCCACCGCGGTGGGGCCCTCGTCGGTCGCCACCAGCGAGGTCAGCGACACCTCGGTGCGCAGGTCCACCCCCGCTTCGGTGAGCAGGCGGCCGGCCAGCGCGCCCAGCTCCGGGCCGAGCGCGCGGGCCGACGGCACCGGCAGCGCCTCCAGGACGGTGACCCGGATGTCGCGGTCGCGGGCGGTGCTGGCCACCTCGGCGCCGATGAACCCGCCGCCCACCACGAGCAGCGAGCGCACCCGGTCGAGGGTGGCCCGCAGGGCCAGCGAGTCGTCCAGGGTGCGCAGGGTGTGCACCCGGTCGGGCTGGTCGGGCAGGGTCCGGGGGACCAGCCCGGTGGCCACGACCACCGCGTCGGCGTGCAGCGCCGAGCCGTCCGACAGCTCCACCGATCCCGGCTTCAGCGCGACCGCCCGGCGGCCCAGGTGGGCCCGCACCCCGAGGTCGGCCAGCGCCTCGACGGTGCTGAGCACCGCCTTCTCCGGTTCCCAGCTGCCGCTGAGCACCTGCTTGGACAGCGGCGGCCGGTCGTACGGTGGGTGCGGCTCGGCGCCGACCAGGCTGATCCGGCCCTGGAACCCCGCCGAGCGCAGCTGCTCGGCGGTGCGCAGACCGGCCAACCCGGCGCCGATCACCAGGACGTGCTGCGGCTGACGACTCATCGTGTCCCGCCCCTCTCGGGCGCCGTGCCGACCGGGCGCTCAGCCGACCCGGGTCTCCGGGTCGAGCCGGGTGCGCATCCGGTCCAGGGTCTGGGCCAGCAGCCGGGAGACGTGCATCTGGGAGATGCCGACCTCCTCGGCGATCTGGGTCTGGGTCATGTTCCCGAAGAACCGCAGCAGCACGATGGTGCGCTCGCGCTCGGCGAGCTCGGCCAGCACCGGCCGCAGCGCCTGGCGGAAGTCGACCCGGTCCAGCTCCGCGTCCGCCTCGCCGACCAGCTCGCCCACGGTCGCGCTGCCCTGCTCGGAGGACAGCATCTCGTCCAGCGAGGAGCTGCGGTACGCCTCGGAGGCCTCCAGCCCCTCCAGCACCTCGGTCACCGGGACGCCGAGCCGGTCGGCGATCTCGGTGGGCCGCGGGGCCCGGCCCAGGTTCTGGGACAGCTCGGACACCACGTTGTTGATCGAGACGTGCATGTCCTTGAGCCGCCGCGGCACCCGCATCGACCAGCCCAGGTCGCGGAAGTGCCGACGGACCTCGCCGCTGATCGTGGGCACCGCGAAGGAGAAGAACTCGTGGCCGCGCTCCGGGGAGAACCGGTCGATCGCGTTGATCAGCCCGACCGTGGCCACCTGCACCAGGTCATCGAGCGGCTCGCCGCGGTTGGAGAAGCGCCGCGCGATGTGCTGGGCCACCGGCAGGTACCCGCGGACCAGCTGCTCGCGCAACCGCTCCCGGGCCGGGTCGTCCGGGGGCAGCGCCGCGTACCGCTGCAGCAGCGGGACGAGGTGGCCGTACTCGGGATCGACCCTGGTCACCGGGGTGGGTCGCCGGCGTGCTTGGCCAGCCTGATGCCGACCGTGGGGCCCGCGCCGTCGCGGCCGTCCCCGTGTTGGACGCTGACGTCGTCGGCCAGGGTCTGCAGCACCCGCCAGCCGAAGGTGTCGGTCGAGACCTCGGCGCCGGGGTGCGCGGCCTGGACCTGGGCGTGCACCTCGATGGTGTCCAACCGGACCCGGAAGGTGCACAGCAGCGTCGAGGACGGGGCGGCCAGGTCGACGAGCGTGGCGCACACCTCGTCGACGGCCATCCGCAGGTCGGAGATGGCATCCAGGTCGAAGTCGGCGCGGGCGGCCAGGTCGGAGGCGACCGCGCGGATCGTCGGGATCAGCGCGGCGCTGGCCGAGGTCCGGACCTCGACGCTGGGTGCCCCGTCCAGGCCGGTCGCGGAGGGGGAGTCCAGGTCGGACACGCTCGGGTTCTCCTTCGGCTCGACTGCGGTCAGCCTAGTGCGGCCCCTCCGGTTGCGTCGGGTCGGGCCCGGGTGGGGCGGATGGCGGGCGCGCGCTCAGCCGCCGACGGCGGCCTCGACGGAGGGGTGCAGGGTGAACAGCTGGTCCGAGCCGGTGACCTCGAGCGGGCGCAGCACGGCCCGGGTGGTGACCACCAGGTGCAGCGCCCGGCCGCCCTCCTCGGCCCGGTGGGCGGCCTGGATGAGCACGGCCAGCCCGCTGGAGGCCAGGAAGGTCACCCCGGCCAGGTCGACGACCAGCGTGGTGTCGGGGCCCTCCAGCAGTTCGGACAGGGCGGAGGCCAGCTCGGGAGCGGTGAGCGTGTCGAGTTCGCCGTGCACCCGCAGCAGGGCGGTGTCCGGGTGCGGCCGGTCGACGCCCAGGCCGAGCGCGCCCGCCGGGCGGCCCGGCTGGCTCCCCGCGGATCCCTGGGTGGCGGATTCGGCCATGCGTCTGCCTCCGGCGCTGTGGTTCGGGGTCGGGGCCTGCGGTGTGCCGGGCCCGGCCGGGTCCTCCGGTCGTCCGGAGTGGACGGCTGCTGGCTCAACCGTGCTGCGCGGCGATCGTACCGACGAGTCGGGCCCGACCGTTGCGGGGGCGCGGGCGTCGGTGGCTGGCTCTAGTCTGGCCCGGTGACGGGAGGCGGACCGGTCGCCGAGGCGATCGCAGGTGACCTGGCAGCGGGTGACCTGGCAGTGGGTGACCTGGCAGCGGGTGGGCCGGCAGCGGGTGGGCCGGCTGGCGGCACGACGGCGGACGGCGCCGGCCCGGACGCCGGACTGCCGCGCGTGCTGCACGGCGCTCCGGCGGCGGTCCTGGTGATCGACCTGGAGCACCGCATGGTGGTCTACGCGAACCCGGCCGCGATGGAGTTGACCGGCGACCGGGTGCGGCTACCGGTGGACATCGACGCCTGGGGCGACGCGGCCGGCCTCACCGACCTGGGTGGGCAGCGGATGAGCGAGACCCGTTCGCCGCTGTCGCTGGTGGCCCGCGGGATGTCGGTGGCGGGCGAGCCGGTCGCGGTGCACGACGCCGCCCGCCGCGGGTCCACGGCCACCACCGAGCAGCGCGCGGCCAGCGAGGGTCGGTTGCTGTGGGCCACCGGGTTCGGGTTGTCCGGCACGGCCGACGGCGCCGCGACCGCCGATCCCGCCGGGCGGGTGGGCACCGGCCTGGACCGCCGGGCGCTGGTGGTGTTCCTGCAGCTCACCGGCACCGAGCACGGCGACCGGCGGCGGCTGGAGGTGCTGCGCGACCGGGCGGTGGTGGCCACCGAGATGGCGTTCACCATCACCGATCCGCGCCAGCCCGGCGACCCGCTGATCTGGGTGAACCCGTCGTTCACCAAGCTCACCGGCTACACCCTGGAGGAGGTCACCGGGCGCAACTGCCGGCTGCTGCAGGGGTCCAACACCGACCCGGCGGCCGTCCGGCGGATCTCCGCGGCGCTGCGCCGCCAGGAGCCGGTCACCGAGGTGCTGCTCAACTACCGCCGCGACGGCACCGCCTACTGGAACCAGGTGTCGATCTCCCCGGTGTTCGACGGCAGCGGTGAGCTGGTCAACTTCGTCGGGGTGCAGAGCGACGTCACCGAACGGGTGACCGTCGAGCAGGAGCGCCGCGCCGCGCTGGCCGAGGCGGAGGAGGCGCGCAGCCAGTTGCGCCTGCTGGCCGAGACGACCACCCAGATGACCCGCGCGCTGGGGGTCAGCGACGCCTGCGACCGGCTGGCCCGCAGCCTGGTGCCGGGGCTGGCCGACCTGTGCGCGGTGGACCTGGTGGAGCGGCGCGGGGCCGTGGCGGTGCGCAGTGCGGTGGCCGGTTCCGACGCGGCCGACGAGGCCGCGTTCCGGGAGCTGGGCGAGCTGCGCGACTACCGGGTGGGCGCCGACAGCGACACCGGTGCCGTGCTGGCCGGCGGCGCGCCGCTGCTGGTGGCCGAGCTGCCCGAGCGCGGCGCGGAGCGCTATCCGGACGACGCGGCGGCCGCGGCCACCTACGACCGGCTGCGGCTGCGCTCGGTGATGGTGGTGCCGATCCGGGCCCGTGGGCGGGTGCTGGGCGCGCTCACCCTGGCCACCCAGTTGCCCTACGGGCGCCGCTACACCTCGCGCGACCTGCACCTGGCCACCGACCTGGCCGGGCGGGCCGGTCTGGCGGTGGACAACGCCCGGCTCTACGAGGTCGAGCACGCGGCGGCCGCGACCCTGCAGCGCAGCCTGCTGCCCGCGGTGCCGGAGGTGCCGGGGATGCAGGTGGCGGCCCGGTACCTGGTGGGTGTGGACGGCAACCAGGTCGGCGGGGACTGGTACGACGCGCTGAACCTGCCCGACGGCGCGGTCGGCATCGCGGTCGGCGACGTGGTGGGCCACGACCTGCGGGCCGCGGCGGCGATGGGACAGCTGCGCGGGGTGCTGCGCTCCTACGCGTGGGACGGTGGTCGCCCCGGGTCGGTGCTGGACCGCTGCGACCAGCTGGTCCAGGGCCTGGAGATGGCGGCCATGGCCACGGCGGTGTACGCCAGGATCGAGCCCGGCGGCCCGGACGGCGCCCGGCTGCTGCGCTACGCCAACGCCGGGCACCCCACCCCGTTGCTGCTGCAGCCGGACGGCGAGCTGCTCCGGTTGGACGAGCACCGCTCACCGATGATCGGCGCGGTGCCCCGGCTGGGTCGGCGCTCGGGCTACGACCGGTCCGACGCGGCGGTGCGGATGACCCCCGGCGCGACCCTGCTGCTCTACACCGACGGGCTGACCGACGTCAGCGGCGAGGACGCCGACGAGCGCACCGAGCTGCTGGAACGCACGGTCGCCGGGATGCCGGCCGGGGTGGACGCCGAGTCGATGGTGGAGCGGGTGCTCGCCGCCTGCATCCCGGCCGAGCTGCGCGACGACGTGGCGCTGATGGCGGTCCGGCTGAACAGCTGACCCGGCGGCTGACCCGGTGCCGGGTCGTCGGCTGTGAGCGGCACTCCACGGTGGACGGGCAGTACGGCCGAACGGCTGAGCCGGTGAGGTGATCGCCGCTCACGGACCGCCGGGTCCCGCTCGCCGTTCGGGCCGTCCGGAGCGGGATCACCCGCGGCGGCTGCCGGTTCACTGGTACATGGAGCCGATGTGCCTCGGGGGCCGTGGCTTTCGCACGTTGTGGGGGACGTTGAGGATGCCCGCAGTACCGTTCGTGACCATCAGGATCGTGCCGGAGCCGCACCCGGCGAGCGGCCCGCCCGGACTCACCGTTCCGGGCGACGACCACCGCGTCGTGGCCGTGGCGACCACCGCCGAGGAGCTGCTGCGCCCGGACTCCGACCTGCGCCGGATCCTGGCCGGTGTCCCGCAGGCCGACCTGCTGCTCGCCGCCGACGAGCCGCGGCTGCGCCCGGTGCGGGTGCTGCCGCCGCCCGGGCCGGTCGAGATCGACGACCTGCCGCCGCTGGAGCTGGACCGGCACGCGGTCGAGCCGGAGCCACCGGACCCGCTGCGGCTGGCCGACCTGGACCTGCCCGGAGTGCGGGTGCACCGGCTGGACCTGGCGCTGCCGCTGACCGGCCGAGCCGAGGACGACCTGGTCGCCGGGCTCAGCGAGTTGATCGGGTTCGACCCGGAGCCCGGGCTGGTGTGCCTGGCGCCGGCCCCGGTCGATCCGGACGGGGACGTGGTCAGCCGGGCCGCCCAGCGGGTCGCGCAGGTCTACGGGCTGCCGCTGCGGCGCTTCCGGGGCGGAGCGCTCTGCGCCGCCGGCACGCCGTGGCTGTAGGGGTGCCGCTGTGGGGGTGCCGTGGTGGGGCCCGTCGCTGCCGGCAGCGCGGTCGTCGGGTTCGGCGCCCGACACGAAGGGCCGGCGGCGGGGTGTCCCGCGGCCGGCCCTGGGTGCGTACGTGCGCTACGGCGGTCGTTCAGCTGGCGATGGCGATGCCCCGCCGCTCCAGGATGATCCGGCGCTCGGCCTCGGCCAGCCCGCCCCACACCCCGAACGGCTCGCGCGTCTGCAGCGCGAACTCCCGGCACTGGTCCATCACCGGGCAGCGCCGGCAGACCTCCTTGGCCTGCGCGGTCCGTCGGGCGCGCGAGGGGTTGCGCTCGCCGTCCGGGTGGAAGAACACCCCGCTGTCCATGCCGCGGCAGGAGCCGAGGCGCTGCCACTGCCACGCGTGGTCCATCGGGCCGGGAAGCCGCGACACGTCGCTCATCGTCACCCCTGTCGTTCTGGCCCGGTGGGATCGGGCGATCGAGGTGCTGTTTCCCGGGGGGTCGCGGTGCCAAACTCACCGGGTCGCAACCGGGATCGGCCGAGCGGCGGAC
>DASQMQ010000036.1:0-1759 GCA_035645455.1 Pseudonocardia sp. | reverse complement strand
CTGCTCGACCGCGGCGGCCGGGACGGGCCGGTCCTCACCCCGGCCGGGGAGGCGGTGCTGCCGCTGGCCCGCCGGATGCTGGCCGATGCCGACAGCGCCCGGGCCGCGGTGGCCGAGATCGTCGGGCTGCGCGACGGCCGGGTGCGGGTGGGCGCCACGCCCTCGCTCTGCATCGGGGTGCTCGCCGACGTGCTGCGGGTGTTCCACAGCCAGTACCCGCGGATCGCCCTGGAACTGGTGGAGGACGGTTCGCCACCGCTGGTGCGCACGCTGACGCGGGGTGAACTGGACATCGCGCTGGTGATCGTGCCGCCCGGCGGGGTGGATCCGGCCCTGCACCTGACCCCCCTGCTGCGCGAGCGGTTGTCGGTCGCCTCCCCGGCCGGGCAGCCACCGCCGTCCGGGCGTGGCTCGCTGACCGTGCGCGAACTGGCCCGCCGCCAGCTGGTGGTGCCGCGCCAGGGCTACGACCTGCGCGAGGTGGTGCTGCGGGCCTTCGCCGAGGCGGACGTCACGCCCCGGTTCGCCGTGCAGGGCGGGGAGATGGACGCGGTGCTGCGCCTGGTCGAGGCCGGCACCGGGGTGGCGGTGGTGCCGGACCTGGTGTTCGCCGGGCGGCCGCGGCTGCGCCGCACCGTGCTGAACCCGGCGCTGTACCGGACCGTCGCGCTGGCCCGCCGCGCCGACCTGACCCCGACCCACGCGGTCAGCGCGTTCCGGACGACCCTGCTGTCGTTCCTGGCCGACCTGTCCGCCGGCGACGCCCTGCCCGGCGACGTGCAGGTGCTGCACCGCCCGGAGAGCTGAACCCGCCGCGCAGCCGCCCGCCCGCTCGCCGGCTTGCTCACCGGCTCGGTTCGATCTGCCTGCCGCTGCTGGGGGTGTCGCTCGCGCCGGGGCGTCGCGCTCGCCGAACCGCCTAGCCGTCGGGCGGTTCCCCGCCGAGCTCCTCCTCCTGCGCGCCGTGCTCGGCCAGCGCCGCGCGCACGACGCCGTACGCCACCCCGGCCGGGTAGCCCTTGCGGGCGAGCATGCCGACCAACCGGCGGGCCGCGACCACCCGCTGGTCCGGCGTGGTCAGGGTGAGCGAGCGCAGCTTGCGGTCGACCAGCTGCCGGGCGCGCTGCTCCTCGGCCGCGCCGTCGACCTCGGCGAGGGCCTCCCCGGCGATCTCGTCGTCGACCCCCTTGCGGCGCAGCTCCATCGCGATCGCCCGGCGGCCGAGGCCGCGGAAGTGGTGCCGGGAACGCACCCACTGGCCGGCGAACGCGGCGTCGTCGATCAGCCCGACCTCGTCGAACCGGCCGAGCACCTGTTCCGCGGCGTCGTCGGGGACACCCTTGCGGCGCAGCGCCTGGGCCAGTTCGTGCCGGGTACGGGCCCGTTCGGTGAGCAGCCGCAGGCAGATCTCCCGGGCCACCACGACCGGGTCGGCGTCCGGGTCCAGCTCGCCGGCCCGACCCCGGCCACCGGACCGGCCGGCGTCCCGCTCCGGGCCGGACCGTCCCGACCGGGCCCGGCCACGCCGGGCGGCCCGGCCGCGGTCGTCGGCTGCGTCCCCGGTGGTGTCGCCCGGTGCCGGCGGGCCGTACTCGTCGAGGGCTCCGGCATCCGCGGGCGCGGTGGTCCGCCCCCCGGTCCGGCCGGCACCGTCGCGGCGCCGTCCCGTGGCGGGATCGGCGGCGTCCCCGGTACCCGGCGCCCGGCCGGCACCCGCGACCGACGGCCCCGCCCGCCGACCACCCGGACCGGGGACCGC
>DASQMQ010000035.1:0-8501 GCA_035645455.1 Pseudonocardia sp. | reverse complement strand
ACGCGATCCAGACCCGGACGACCCGGCACCGCACGCGGACGGAGCGGCGAGATGAGCGAACCATTCAGCCCGGGGCCTCGCGCAGCGACGGGAGCGCACCGGGGCACGCCGGCCGGTGGGGTGCGCGGAAGCGCACCCGCGAGCGACCAGGACACCCTGGTGGTCGGCTTCGACCTGGGACACGGCGAGACCGCGCTGGCCATCGCGCACGCCGGCCGGACCACACCGCCGGCCGTGCTGGACTTCCCGGGGTCCAGCCGGCGTCAGCTGGTGACCGCGGTCGCCCGCGACGCTGACGGCGCGGTCCTGATCGGGGAGCTCGCCGTCGGCACCCCGGACATCCTGGTCCTGCACGTGGGTTTCAAGAGCGCGCAGCTGACCGATCCGGCGACCCGACAGCCGATGCGGATGTTCATCGGCAAGGTCGTCGAGGAGACCTTGGCGAGCAACCTGGTCCCCGCGACCGGTGTGCGCTGGGTCTTCGGCGCGCCGTCCGGCTGGCAGCAGCACCAGTACGCCGAGTACAAGGCGCTGCTCGCCGAGGCGGGGCTGACCGACGTCGAGATCGTTCCGGAGTCGCGGGCGGCCCTGCTCTACGCCCGCGACTCCGGGGAGGTCCGGACGAACCGCAAGCGCGTCACCGAACGCGTGCTGATCGTCGACATCGGCTCGTCCACGACCGACTACACCTTCGTCAGCGACCTCGTGGCCAAGCCGGTCGACCACGGCAACGTCGACCTGGGTGCGGCCCTGATCGACCGGCGGATCCTCGACCGGGTGGTGTCGGCCCATCCCTGCCGTGCCGAGCTGGAGGAGCTGTTCGCCGTGCACCCGCACTCGCGCCGGCAGCTGGAGCTGGCCTGCCGCAAGGCGAAGGAGGAGTACTTCCGGACCCCGGCGGCGGCGTTCGCGGGCGCACGGCGGCGGGTCGGGGTGATCCACGTGATCGACCTGCTCGACGGCCGCGAGGAGATCGTCGACGTCCGGCTGTCCCCGCAGGACATGGACGACGTCCTGGACAGCCCGCAGCAGGCCCTCGGCAACCGCTCGTGGCGCGCGGCGTTCGCCGAGGACGTCGCGGCCGCCGTCACCCGGTCCGGCAGCGCGGTCGACATGATCCTGTTGACCGGAGGCCCCTCGAGGATGGCTTTCGTCGCCGACATCTGCCGGGACCTGGTGGGCTCGGACCGCGTGGTGCTCGGCAGCGAGCCGGAGGTGGCGATCGCGCGCGGTCTCGCCCTGGCCGGGCGGATGGGGGTGCGGGCGGCGGGCTTCCGCGCCGACGTCGCCGCCCTCGAGCCGAGGGTGCGGCCGATCGTGGAACGGTGGATGCCCTCCCTCGCCTCGTCGATGGCCGGAGCCGTCGTGGACGGGATGACCGCCCGGCACGTGATCCCGGCCTTCCGGCGCTGGCGGAACGGGGAGATCGCCACCCTCGACGACGTGATCGCGGAGCTGGCCGAGCGGATGCGCGGGGATCTCAGCACGTCCGGCAACACCCGGGTGAAGACGATCGCGGTGGAGTGGCAGAACCGGATTCGCGCCGAGCTGGACACGCTCACCCGGCCGATCTGCAACCGCTGGCAGCTCGATCCGGGCACCTTGCGGCTGCCGGGGATCACCATCGATGCCGGCGAGGTGGCGGTCCCGGTCGACCCCGCGATCGCGCTGGGCAATCTTCGGACCATGGTGGACGTGGTGAACGGGATCGTCGCGGCGGTGGTCGCCATGGTGCTGTTCGGGTCCGGAACCGCGCTCATCGCCACGACCGGGCCGCTGGCACCGCTGATCGCGTTCGCGGTCGGCGCGTGGGCCCTCTCGGTCGGGAAGGAGGAGGCACTGCGGCGAGCGCGGTCGGCGAGCCTGCCGCTGCGGCTGCGCAAGCTCAAGAGCGAGGCGAGCTTGGTGGCGACGTTGGAGGCCGGTGCGGAGAAGGCCGAGGCCGACCTGGCCGCCGGGCTCACCGAGCAGTTCACCGCGGAGTTCCGTGCCCGGCTCACCGACGACGTCGCCATCAGCATCTTCACCCAGCTCGACGCGGTGGCGGCCGAGGCGGAGCTGCTGATCTCCTGAGAGCGTGTGGAGACGGGTCGGGCGGTCAGGCTCAGGACAGGGCGGGCTATCGAGGCACCTCCGGAGAGGCCTCCGTCGAGTTCCGTCGGATTTGATCTCTCCAGATGCCAGCAGGTCAGCGCCCTGAGGCCCTGACCTGGTTCTGTACGCCGCGAGGGAATCGAACCCCCAACCCGCTGATTAAGAGTCAGCTGCTCTGCCGATTGAGCTAGCGGCGCCTGCTACGGCGCCCCGGTGCTCGGCGCCGACCGGAACGCTACACGTTCCGTGCGGAGCCGGTGCGGCCGGGGGCCGTGGCATGGGGTGAGTGACGGGACTTGAACCCGCGGCCCCCTGGACCACAACCAGGTGCTCTACCAGCTGAGCTACACCCACCATGCGACCACCGGCGCTAGCCGGTGACCTGACTACTGTACCGACCCGCTCACCGGCCCGGACACCGGGTTCCGGTCAGCGCCGGGGGCCAGGGCGGCCGCGGCGGCCTGGGCCTGCTCGGTGGTCGGGCCGGGTGGGGGGACGAACAGGGTGCTGCGGTAGTAGTCGAGCTCCCGGATCGACTCCTCGATGTCGGCCAGCGCGCGGTGGGCCATGCCCTTCTCCGGCTTGGCGTAGAACACCCGGGGGTACCAGCGGCGGCACAGCTCCTTGATCGAGCTGACGTCGACCATGCGGTAGTGCAGGTGGGCGTCGAGTTCGGGCATGTCGCGGGCCAGGAAGCCGCGGTCGGTGCCGATCGAGTTGCCCGCCAGCGGGGCGGTGCGGGGGTCGGGGACGTGCTCGCGGATGTAGGCCAGCGCCAGTTGCTCGGCCTCGGCCACGCTGACCGTCGAGGCCCGGACGGCGTCGGTCAACCCCGACTTCGCGTGCATGTCCCGGACGATCTCCGGCATGCCGGCGAGCTTGTCCTCGTCGGCATGGATCACCACGTCGACGCCGTCGCCGAGCACCGTGAGGTCACCGTCGGTGACCAGCACGGCGATCTCGATCAGGGCGTCGCGGCCCAGGTCGAGGCCGGTCATCTCGCAGTCGATCCATACCAGGCGGTCGTTCACGCCCGTCACACTAAGCGTTGCTGTCGACCGCCGTGCGGGACAACACGGGTGCCGGGTCCGGAGTGCCGGCGCACCCGACGCCGTGCCGGGGCAGCTGCGCGGGGTCGTGCGCTCACGAGCGGAGGGGGGTGAGCAGGCCGGGGACGGTGGCGTCGGCGAGCGCGACGGCGTCGCCCGCGGCGATGTCGGTGACGGTGTAGCCGCCCTGGCCGGCGGCGGTGACGGCCTCCATCGTCACCAGGCCGGCGCGCCGCTGGAAGATCGTCTGCCGGAACGTCCAGCCGACCACGCCGCCGCGTTGCAGCGCCACCGTCCGGCGCATCACCGACCCGGCCCGGCTGACCAGGAAGCCGTGGGTCAGCTGGTGGCCGAGGCCGCGGTAGCGGTCCCAGCCCAGCAGGACCGCCAGCGGCAGCAGGACCAGCGACGCCGGCCCGGGCCAGCCCGCGCCGATCAGCGCGCCGACGCCGAACGCCACCGCGACCAGTACCGCCGCCGGCACCACCGCCCGCACCAACCGCCGGACGAGTGCGGCCCGCGGATGCCGCCGCAGCGGCGCCAACGTGATCTCCGTGACCGGGACCCGCAGCGCGGCCGACCCCACCCGGTGCGCCTCCGCGCGCGGCGCGGGTGGCTGCAGCGCGCCGCCCTGGACGTCGCCGGCCAACCCGGTGGACAGCGCCCGGGTCTGGGCCCCCCGGCCGGCCCGCAGCAGCAGCGGCTCGGCCACCTCGGCCCCGCGCAGCCGCTGCTCGGACACCGACAGCGAGCGCCGGGTCAGCAGCCCGCGACGCACCCGCAGCGTGCCGTCCGGCTCGCGGGTCAGCCGGTAGTCGTACCAGCGCTCGGCGAACAGCAGCACCGCCCCGACCACGGCCAGCGCCAGCAGCACCACCCCGACCAGGCCGATCGCCACCCAGATCGGCGCCGCGGCGAGCCGCGCGGCGGTGTCGTCGACGGCGTCGATGTCGCGGGGATCGATGCCGAGGTCGTCGACCAGGTTGAACAGCGTCGCCGCGATGGCGCCCATGCCGGCCAGCGAGGAGAACGTCAGCGGCGCGTAGCGCAGCCACGCCCAGTTCAGCCGGGCCAGCTCCTGGGCCCGCGGCGGTTCCGGGAGGGGGCGGCCGGGGTCCACCGGCGCGGTCGCGGCGATCGGCGACCGGTCGAGCAGCTCCCGGCGCAGCCGCTCGGCCTCGGCCTTGGTCACCGCGTCCAGGCTGAGCCCACCGCCCACACCCGGCGTCGCCGTGCCGGCCGCGCTGACCTGGACCACGCTCAGCCCGAACGCCCGGTGCAGCAGTTTCGCGGTGAGGTCGACGGTGCGGATCCGGTCGCGGCGGACCGACCGGCGCTGCCGGCGCAGCCAGCCGCTGTGCAGCTCGACCCGCTCGGTGGTGATCCGGTAGCGGGTGGTCCGCCAGCGCATGACCCCGGCCAGCACGACCGCCACCGCGGCGCCCGCCGCGATCCACACCCGCACCGGGTCGCCCTGCCCGGTCAGCAGGAGGAACGCCACCAGCGGGAGCAGCCGGACCAGGCTGCCCAGCGGTCCGACGAACAGCATCCGCTTGTCCAGCCGTCGCCACGGCACCTCGACGACCGGCGGGGCGTCGGTGCCGGTGCTCATGTGGCGTCCCCGGGGGTGGCCTGGGTGGTCTCGGTGAGCGTGCGGGCCAGTGCGGTGGCGTCGTCCGCGGCCAGCCCGGCGATGTTCACGGGGCCGCGGGCGGACGCCGTGGTGACCGTGACCGTGGCCAGTCCGAGCAGTTGCTGCAGCGGCCCGTGCGCGGTGTCGACGGTCTGCACCCGGGAGATCGGGGCGATCCGCCACTCCCGCACCAGCCACCCCGACAGCGTGTAGACCGCCTCCTCGGTGACCTCCCAGCGGTGGATGCGGAACAGCAGCGGCGGGACGAACACGGCGTAGGCGGCCACGAGGACGACGGTCGCGATCGCCGTCGCGATCAGCCACCCGGTGGCGCCGGAGTCGACCAGGATCATGACGACGACCTGCGGGACCACCAGCACCGCGAGCAGCGGAAGCGCTCGCAGCCGCCACCACAGCACGGCCTTCGGACTGACCTGGTGGGCGGGCGGGCGCAACGGCGGCTGCAACCCGGGAACGGCGGTGGGGGTGGCGGCCGCCGATGGTGGCGTCGTGGGGGACGTGGCGGTGCCGGCGTCCGGGAACGGGCCGGTCGCGGGGGCGGGTGTCACCGGATCGCCGGCCGATCCGGTGGGAACGGTCGATCCGTCCGGCGCAACCGGGGGCGGACCGGCGGAAGAGCCGGCCGACGGCCCGGTGGAGCGCACGGTTGGCGACGGAGCGGCGGCACTACCGGGGTCCATTCCCAGAGTCTGCCCGGTCCACCGCTCCCGGCGCCGCCTCGGTCGGGCGCCCGAGCTGCGCCCGCTCCCGGGTCGTCCGGACGGGGGGCCGGTCGGATCAGGGGAGGGAGCGGACGGCGGAGGCGCGCAGGGTGGGGCGGGGGAGCGCGCTGACACCGCAGGACGTCGGGCAGGGGCCGGTGTTCTCCTCCACGGCGACGTCGACCGCCCAGCGGCGGCCGTCGGCGACGTGGTGGACCACCGCACCGCCCGGGTTCTCGATCACCCGCAGCGCGGCCGCGTCCCGCAGCCCGGTGGCCGTGCGCACCGCGAGCTCGGCCACCTGCCCGACCGGGGACCAGGTCGACCGGCCCCGGCACAGCGCCGTCTCGACCTCACCGGCCGCGGCGGCCTTGCGGGCCGCGACCGCCGACGCCGGGTCCAGCCGGCCGTAGAGGTAGCCGGTGGGTAGGACCAGCGCGGTCGGAGCGAAGCGGTGTCCGCCCAGGTGGCTGGATTCCCACACGTCCGGTTCGCCGGCCTCGACCAGCGCGGTGGCCAGCGCCCGGCCGTCCAGCGCGCAGCAGCGGTCGCGGCGGCCGTGCGTGCAGACCAGCAGCAGCGGGTCGGTCACCGGGGTGCCGGGCAGCGGCTCGTCCGGTCCGGGCAGGGCGATGTCGGCCAGCACGGCCGGGCCGTCCACGGCGAGCCGGCTCGTGCGGGCGGTGACGGTGTCGGCGAGCACCAACCGGACCGGCCCGACGACGGCGCGCCGCCGGCCCGGGCGGCGGATCAGCAGGAACCGCCAGCCCGCCGCGGATGCCCGGGCGGCGAAGGCCGCGATCGCCGGGTCCGGGTGGGCGGTGACGTCCTGCGGCCACGCCCCGCGGTGCTCCAGGCACGCCCAGCGCGTCGCCACCGGGGCGGTCCCGGCGAGCGGCTCGTCGAGCGCGCGGGCTAGCACCGCGCATCTCTCGATCATCGTCCGAGGGTAGCCTAGGATGCCCTAACCCGGGGAGGAAGGTGACGCGCGAGTCAGCCTCCCGGTGCGGCGGTGCGACCGGGTAGTGATCGCGGGCGAGCGCCGCACCGGCAGTGCCGGGACGACGCTCAGGTGGCGCTCGGAGCGATCCTCCCGGCGGGCCCGGCCACCACGGCGAGCTGTGCGATCGCCGGCGCGCTCAGCGGGCTCGCCAGTAGCCGGTCGCGTAGACCCGCCGCCGGTCCAGCCCGCGCTCGTCGAGCAGGTGCTTGCGCAGTTCCTTGACGCACGCCGACTCGCCGGACAGCCACGCCTGCCCGTGCCCGGGTGGGAACGCGGCCGCGCGCACGGCCTCGGCGAGCGGTGCGCCCGCCGGCCGGTCACCGCGGTGCACCCAGCGGACGTCGGCGGCGCCGGGCAGGTCCTGCTCCTCGCCGGCGTCGGCGACCTCCAGCAGGGCCAGCACGGGCGTGCCGGCCGGCCCGGATGACAGCGCCTCGAGCACGGTGGCCACCGCCGGCAACGCGGTCTCGTCGCCGATCACGACGTGGAAGTCCGCGGCCGGGTCCGGCTCGTAGCGCCCGCCGGGCTCGGAGACCGCCACCCAGTGCCCGGGCCGGGCGTCGCGGGCCCAGGCGGCGGCCGGGCCGTGCCCCTCGTGCAGCACGAAGTCGACGTCCAGCTCGCCGGCGCCGGGGTCGTAGCGGCGGACGGTGTAGGTGCGGACGGCCGGGCGGGCCTCGCCGGCCGGCCACAGCGGGCCGCCGGAGGTGGCCCGGGGCACGGCGGGGCGCTGCTGGCCGGGCACCGGGAAGAACATCTTGATCCGGCGGTCCGGACCCTCCCCGCCGAAGCCGGCCAGCTCCTCGCCGCCGAGGGTCACCCGGATCATCCGCGGGGTGATCCGGGTGCTGCGCCGGACCTGCAGCAGGCGGGGTGCAGTCGTACTCATCACCGCCATTGTCCCGCTCCGGTCCCGGGCACCGGAACAGGGCGGGAACAGGTGCATCGGACGCGGTTCTCCGCCCGGCGCCGCGGGTGCGCGGTCGGTACCGTGGCGATGTGCCGCGTGTGTACTCGATCCGGCTGACCACCCGATTCCGCGGCATCACCGTCCGGGAGGGGTTGCTGCTGGCCGGGCCGGCGGGCTGGGGCGAGTTCTGCCCCTTCACCGAGTACGACGACGCCACCGCGGAGCCCTGGTTGGCCGCCGCGGTCGAGGCCGCCGAGGAGGGCTGGCCCGAACCGGTGCGCGACCGGGTCCCGGTGAACACCATCGTCCCGGCGGTCGGGCCGGAGCAGGCCCACCGGATGACCGCGTCCTCCGGCTGCCGCACCGCCAAGGTGAAGGTGGCCGACGAGCCCGGCTCGCTGCCCGCGGACGTCGAGCGGGTGGCCGCGGTCCGCGACGCGCTCGGCTCCGACGGCGCGGTCCGGGTGGACGTCAACGGCAACTGGGACGTCGACGAGGCCGTCACCGGGATCCGCGCGCTGGACCGGGCCGCCGGCGGGCTGCAGTACGTCGAGCAGCCGTGCGCGACGATCGACGAGCTGGCCGCGGTGCGCCGCCGGGTGGACGTGCCGATCGCCGCGGACGAGTCGATCCGCCGCGCCGAGGACCCGATGCGGGTCGCGCTGGCCGGGGCCGCCGACATCGCGGTGCTCAAGTGCGCCCCGCTGGGCGGGGTGCGGCGCGCGCTGGAGGTCGCCGAGGCCTGCGGCCTGCCCTGCGTGGTGTCCTCGGCCCTGCAGACCAGCGTCGGCCTGGCCGGCGAGCTGGCCCTGGCCGGGGCGCTGCCCGAGCTGCCCTACGCCTGCGGGCTGGGCACCGGGGCGCTGCTGTCCACCGACGTCGTCCAGCTGCCGCTGCTCCCGCAGAACGGCTGGCTGCCGGTGCCCCGCCGGGCGCCGGAGCCGGTGCTGGCCGGCGAGGTGGCGGCCGACCCCGAGCGCACCGCGTGGTGGCTGGCGCGGCTGGACCGCGTCCGCCGGCTGAGCGCGGAGGTCGCCGCCGCGCGGTGACCGCCCGGCCCGGATACGTTCCGGCCGTGGCTGTGGTGGTG
>DASQMQ010000034.1:0-4940 GCA_035645455.1 Pseudonocardia sp. | reverse complement strand
GCGCACTGCGCTCACCCCCGTCCCGCGGCCGCGATGCGCGCCGCGTAGTCGTCGACGTCCACCCCGGACGTCCCGTCGAACAGGTCGTCCTCGAAGGCGAACAGGAACGTGGTCAGACCGCAGTCGGCGGCGTAGGAGGGCGCCCAGCGCAGCTGGTCGGCGAGCGTGTCGGAGTCGTCGGAGCCGCCGGTGAACGGGGCGTGCGGGTGGCCGGGGTTCTCCCCGACCAGGGCGAGCCCGGCGGCCCGCGCGGCCGCGGCGGTGAACCGCTGCGGCGGCCAGTCCGCGACGTCGGCGCGCGCGGTCAGGTCGTGCTCGTCGCCGGGGAGGCAGCGGTCCAGCCCGGCCTCCCGGGCCCGGACGGCGCTGACGTCGTCCAGGCCGGTGAAGTCGACGACGACGCCGGCGCCGGCCAGGGCGGCGAACTGCGCCGGGTAGTCCAGGCCGCGCTCCAGCGCGCCGTCCGGGTCGGCGCGGCCGTCGAGCAGCCCGGCCACCGCGGCGGCCCGGTCGGCCGGCAGTGCACCGCGCCCGGCCACCGGGACGTGCACCTCGCCGGTGAACCCGAGCTCGCGCAGCCGGTCGACCTGGGCCAGCACGGCCGCCGCGGCGGACCCGGCGTACCAGGTCCACCAGGCGTCGGCCTGGTCGGCGGTCACCTCGGTGCCGCGCCACCGCGACGATCCGGGGACCCACCCGGGCAGCGGGCCGGGTTCCAGCCCCGCGGCCAGGCCCACGCCCAGCTGCGGCGCGGGCCCGAACGCCCAGTACTCGTCCGGGTTGCCGGCCGCGACCGGGCCGGGGAAGCCCAGCTCGCCGGTCGCGGTGGTGCCCACCCGGACCGCGGTGACCCCGTCGAACCCGAGGTCGGCGGCCAGCCGGCCGAGGTAGTCGTCGACGGCGTCCCGGACCGCGGAGCTGAACACCAGGTCGGCGCCGTCGGGCACGCCACCCGAGCTGCCGCGCAGCGTGCCGCCGGGCAGCGCGCGCACCCAGGCCGGGGGGTACTGCAGGCCCGGGGACAGCACGACGTCCAGGCCGGCGTCGCGGCAGGCGTCGCGCCGGACCCGGAGGTCGGCGACGTAGTCGGGGTCGGCCTCGTCGGCGACCGGCTGGTAGCGGTCCCAGGCCAGCGGCAGCTCGACCACGGTGACCCCGGCCGCGCGCAGGGCGGCGGCGCGCTCGGGCGTGCAGGACGCGGCGAGCACGCCGAAGCGCATCCCGGCCGACGGCTCCGGCTCCGGGGACGCCGGCGCGCAGGCCATCGCGACCAGCGCCACCGGCCCGAGCAGCAGCGCCCACCGCCTCACGGGTAGCCCCCGGTGACCGGGGGCAGCGTGGTGCCGGCGGCGACCGCGGCGGCCAGGGCGGCCCGGTCGAGCCGCCAGACCACGGTGTCGCCGGCCGACGGGCCGGTCGCGGTGAACACCGGCCGGGCGTGCGCGGCCAGCCAGTCCAGCAGCTCGGGGGCGGCGTAGCCGTAGCCCTGGCTGAGCGGGTGGCTCTGGGTGAGCACGTACCGCGCCGCACCGGTCTGCAGCGAGGCCAGCGACGGCAGCACCGCCCAGCCGTCGTGCGGCAGCAGGGCGAACTCGCCGGTCACCGAGGTCAGCCCGACCGGGGTGCCGGCCGGCAGCTCGCCGGCCATCCAGTCCCGGGCCCGGACCAGCCCGTCGTCGGCGGTGGTCCGGGCCTGCAGCCCGAGCACCGCGCCGAGCACGCAGACCAGGACGGCCGCGGCGGCCAGCGGGCGGCGCAGCGCCCGGCGGCGTTCGCCCAGCTCGAGCACGGCCACCGGGACGGCCACGACCGCGGCCAGCACGACGTAGTGGCCGAACTGCTCCTCGGCCGCCCCGCCGAGCACGCAGTAGACCCCGAGCAGGCCGGCGGCCAGCGCCAGCAGCCCGACCAGGCGCCGGTCGGCCCGGGCCGACAGCACGGCCACCAGCCCGGCCAGCGGGCACAGCGCCAGCAGCAGGTAGCTGGTGCCGAACCGGCCGACCATCTCCACCAGCCGGGTGGCCAGGTCGGCGCCGGGGGCGGCGTTGAACCCGGTCTCCTGGACCGCGCCGGCCATGCGCAGCACGCCGGTCAGCTTCTGCGCGGCGAAGTCCGGGGCCAGCCCGGCCACCGCGATCAGGCCGAGGTAGCCCAGGTACGGCACGGCGACGACGGGCAGCATCCGGCGCACCGTCGACCACGGCAGGGTCCGCCGCCACAGCACCGCGGCGGCCAGCGGCAGGACCGTGAACACCGCGGTCATGTCCTTGCCCAGCAGGGCGATCCCGAAGACCAGCGCGGCGGCCAGCTCGCGCCGGGTGCGCTCCGGGCCGGGATCGCGGTCCAGCGCGCGCAGCACCAGCAGCCAGCCGGTGAGCACGCCCAGCCCGGCCGGGGTCTCGATCATCACCCGGCCGTCCATCCGGAGCACGAACGGGTCGGTGACCAGCACCAGGCCGGCCACCAGCGCGGGCAGCGGACCGCCCAGCCGGCGGACCAGCAGGTACACCACGACCACGGTGGCCGCGCCGAGCACGGCGTTGACCGCGCGCAGCTGCAGGGCCAGGTCCATCACGTCGCCGGTCAGCCCGAACAGCCGGATCACCAGCCCGTTCAGCGCGAACGACGCCGGCGGGTGCAGGAAGAACGGCTCCCCCACGGTGCTGGGCAGGCGCCCCCGGGCGACCTGGTCGGCCAGCGCGGCGTAGGTGACCTCGTCGATGAACACCTCGTTGGCCCGCTGCAGCCCGAGCAGCCGCAGCAGCAGCGCCACCCCGCCCAGGCCGAAGGCCCAGGCCAGGGGTCGGGCGTGCAGAGCGCTGCGACCGCGGTGCTTCCCGCGCACCACCGGGTCGGCCACGGCGATCATCGTCGGTCCCCCTCGACGGCCGCGGCGTAGACGGCTTCCTGCCGCGCGGCCAGCACGTCCCAGTCGAAGCCGGCGGCGAACGCCCGGCCGGCCGGCGCGGCGGCGGTGATCCAGGCGGTGTCGTGGTAGGTCGCGACCAGCGCGTCGGCGTAGCCGGGCACGTCGAAGGCCGGCACCCGGCGGGTGCAGTCGCCCGGCAGCACCTCGCGCAGCGCGGCGATGTCGAACGCGACCACCGGGGCACCGGTGGCCAGCGCCTCCACCGCGACCATGCCGAAGGTCTCGAACCGCGAGGGCATGGCCACCAGCCGGGACCCGGCCATCAGCGCCAGCGCGCCGGCCTGGTCGACCCGGCCGACGAACCGCACCCGCCCGGCCAGCCCGGCCCGCGCCACCAGCTCGCGCAGCCGCTGCTCGTCCGGGCCGGAACCGGCCAGCACCAGGTCGCCGCCGACCCACGGGGCGGCCAGCGCCCACGCCTCGACCAGCAGGTCCAGCCCCTTCTGGGCGATCTCCAGCCGGCCGACGAACAGCACGTCCGGCCCGGGGACGCGCGGGATGCCGGCCGCCGCGGGGGGCACCCCGTTGCCGATCACCTCGACGGCCGCGGTCGGGTTCAGCGCCTGCAGGTCGGCCCCGACCTGGTGGGACACCGCCACCATCCGTCGGTGCCGGCGCACCCCGAACCGTTCCACCGCGTGGAACGGCAGCCGGTACTGGTGGGCCTTCTCCCGGGCGTTGAGCCACTGCACCACCCCGACCGTGGGCCGCCCGCTCCACAGCGGGGCGGCAGCGGTGGAGATCGGGGCGAAGAAGTCCTCGACGACGAGGTCCGCGGCCCGGCGGCGGCACTCGCGCACCGCGGCCAGCGCGTAGCCGGCGGTGCGGGTGACCCGGTTGCGCCCGGTGCCCAGACCGACGTGGACGTAGCCGACCCCGTCCTCGACCCGGTCGCGGTAGCCGGGGAACCGGGTGGTCAGCACCGTGACCTGGTGGCCGCGGGCGACCAGCCGGCGGTTGATCTCGTGGGTGCGCCGCGACCCGCCACCGGCACCCGGCATGGCCGCGTCCTCGAAGCCCAGGTGCAGGATGTGCAGCCGCCCGGACCCGGCGGCCGCCGGCTCCGGGCGTCCGCCGCCGGAGCGCAGCACCACCAGTACGGCCAGCGCGGCCAGCGCCAGCCAGAGCACCGGCAGCGGACGCGCGGCCCAGGCCGCGACCAGCAGCACGGTGGCGAGCACGACGTCCCGGGCGGTGGCCGCGCCCGTCCCGGTCGGCAGCACCGGGGCGGCGATGACTGCCATGCCCGCGGTCGCCGCCAGCGCGCCGACGGCGGCACCGACCGCCAGCCCGGCCACCCCGCCGGCGGCCCAGCCGATCAGCAGCCCGACCGGCACCACGACCGCGGCGACGGCCAACGCGGCCCGGGTGCGCCGGTACCGGCGCACCGCCAGCAGCACGGTGGCCAGCACGGTCACCGCGCCGTAACCCAGCCCGGCCGCGGCCAGCCACGGGGCCAGGCCCAGCGCGGCGGCGTACTCGGCGGGCAGCACCAGCAGCACCAGCGGGCCCGGGACGGTGGCCAGCAGCACCGCGGCCACCAGCGCCAGCACCCGGAACGAGCGCAGCGCGGTGCGCAGCACCGCGGCCGCCTCGACCCCGCGCCCGCGCAGCAGCGGGAAGACCACCAGCACGGTCCCGGCCGCGACGTACACCGGGCCCTTGGCCAGCGTGGCCAGCGCCTGGAACCCGGCCTCGGCCACGGTCCCGGTGCCGAGCAGGGCGACGAGCACCACGTCCGCCCCGACCAGCGCGGACACCACGAACTGCACGGCGGCGATGTCGCCGGTCTCGGTCCAGCGGGCCCGCTGGCGCAGGACCGCGGGGCGCCAGGCGGCGTCGCGCAGCATCGCCGACGGCCCGCACAGCAGGACCAGCCCGCCCACCGCGAACCCGATCAGCGCCCCGGGCGCGCCGGCCCCGAGGGCCACCGCGACCACGCTGAACAGCACCCGGACCGAGACCTCGGCCACCGACACCACCGCGTAGCGGACGAACCGCAGCTCGCCCT
>DASQMQ010000033.1:0-1576 GCA_035645455.1 Pseudonocardia sp. | reverse complement strand
GGGTCCTCGCCGAACCGGCGCAGCGGGGTGCGCTCCTCGCCCGGGCGGCGCACCGCGCCGGACTCCTCGCCGAACCGGCGCACCGCGCGGGCCACCGCGCTGGCCCGCCCGGCGACCCGGCGGCGCAGCGGGGAGCGCAGGCCCAGCCGGCGGGCCGAGCGGGCGGCGCGGGCCACCGCGCGGCGGTCGCGGCCGGGCACGTCCCACGCCTCGGGGTGGCGCCGGAGCCAGCGGTAGCGGTGCATCGAGTACGGGATGAGCGCCAGGTAGCCGACCGACACCACGGCCAGCCCGAGGAACGGCATGGTGACCACCACCGCGGCGGCCACCACGACCAGCACCAGCACCGGGGCCACCCAGTTCGGCGACACCCGGGCGGTCTTGAACGACAGGGTCGGGAACCGGCTCACCATCAGCCCGGCGACCAGCACCGTCCAGCCCGCGACGACCAGCTCGGACGACCACCAGCCGGGCCCGAAGTGCAGCCACAGGTACAGCGGGATGCCGGCGGCCAGCGCGGCGGCCGGGGCCGGCACGCCGACGAAGAACTCCTTGGTGAACGGGTAGGGGTCCTCGACGTCGATCAGGGTGTTGAACCGGGCCAACCGCAGCGCCATGCACACCGCGAAGACCAGCGCGAAGGTCCAGCCGAACCGCAGGTCGTTGAGCTCCCAGATGTAGAGCACCAGCGCCGGGGCGACGCCGAAGGCGACCAGGTCCGACAGCGAGTCCAGCTCGGCGCCGATCCGGGTGCTGGCGTCCAGCATCCGGGCCAGCCGGCCGTCCAGGGCGTCGCACAGCGCGGCGATCCCGGCCGCCGCGATGGACAGCTCGAAGCGGCCGCTGAAGGCGAAGTAGACCGCGGACAGCCCGGAGCACAGGGCGAACACGGTGACCGCGTTGGGCAGCAACCGCACGCCGGGGTAGGGGGGCGGGGGCATCAGCCGGCCCGCCCGGCCGCCCGCGACGCGGACGTCGCCGGGGTGTCGTGCGCCGGCAGGGTCGCCAGCACGGTCTCGCCGCCGATCGTCCGCTGCCCGACGGACACCTCGACCGTCGAGCCGGGGGGCAGGTAGACGTCGACCCGGGAGCCGAACCGGATCAGCCCGTAGGTCAGCCCGGCCGCGACCTCCTCGCCCGGGGCGACGTCGCAGACGATCCGGCGGGCCAGCAGCCCGGCGATCTGCACGACGCCGATCCGGTGCCCGTCCGGGGTGCGCAGCAGCAGGGCGCTGCGCTCGTTGTCCTCGCTGGCCTTGTCCAGGTCGGCGGAGAGGAAGCGGCCGGGGCGGTACTCCACGGCCTGCACCGTTCCGGCTGCCGGGATCCGCTGCACGTGCACGTCGAGCACGGACAGGAACACGCTGACCCGCGGCACCGGCACCGGCGGCAGGTCCAGTTCGGCGGGCGGGAGCACGTCCTCCACGGTGGCCACGGTGCCGTCGGCCGCCGACAGCACCACACCGGGGCGCGGCGGGGGGACCCGCAACGGGGCCCGGAAGAACGCCGCGGTGGCCGCCGTGGCCAGTGCCCCGACCAGGGCTCCACGCCCGGTCAGCGTCCGGACCAGTGCGGC
>DASQMQ010000032.1:0-5029 GCA_035645455.1 Pseudonocardia sp. | reverse complement strand
CGGCGGCCCAGGTGGTCGTCGCGCTGCCCGAGGAGGTCCGCGACCAGCTGACCGAGGTCGTCACCGAGCTGCGGGCGACGCTGGCCGCCGACCTCCCGGACGGCCTCACCGTGGCGGTGACCGGTCCCGCCGGACTGCTCGGCGACCTGGTCACCGCGTTCGAGGGGATCGACGGCCTGCTGCTGCTGGTGGCCGGCGGCGTCGTCGCGCTGATCCTGCTGCTGGTCTACCGCAGCCCGCTGCTGCCGGTGCTCGTGCTGCTCTCCGCGATCCTCGCGCTCTGCCTGGCGGTGCTGGTGGTCTACCAGCTCGCGGCGGCCGAGGTGATCGCGCTCAGCGGGCAGACCCAGGGCATCCTGTTCATCCTGGTGGTGGGCGCGGCGACGGACTACGCGCTGTTGCTGGTCGCGCGGTACCGCGAGGAGCTGCGCCGGCACGCCTCGACCTGGACGGCCCTGCGCGCCGCCTACCGGGCCTCGATCGAACCGATCCTGGCGTCGGCCGGCACCGTCGTGCTGGGCCTGCTGTGCCTGCTGCTGTCCGGGCTGAACTCCAACCGGGGGCTCGGCCCGGTCGCGGCCATCGGGATCGGCGCCTCGGTGCTGGCCGCGCTCACCTTCCTGCCGGCGGCCCTGCTGCTCACCGGCCGTGGGGCGTTCTGGCCGTTCCGGCCGCGGTACGGCGCCGAGGTCGCCGAGCGACGCGGGCTCTGGCCGCGGGTCGCCGACGCGGTCGGCCGCCGGCCCCGGGCGATCTGGGTCGGCACCGCGGTCCTGCTGCTGGCCGGCGCGGCGTTCGTGCCGCAGTTCCAGGCCTCCGGCGTCGCCCAGTCGGACTTCTTCGTCAACGGCTCCGAGGTCGAGTCGGTGCGCGGGCAGGAGGTGCTCGGGCGGCACTTCCCGGGCGGCACCGGGGCCCCGGCGGTGATCATCACCGCGGCTGCGAGCGAGGACCAGGTGGCCGCCGCGGCCCGCGGCGTCGAGGGCGTGTCCGAGGTCCGGCGGGCGTCGGACCGGGTCGTGGACGGGCGGGTCGAGCTGAACGCGGTGCTGGACGAGGCCCCGGACAGCGAGGCGGCCGTCGCGACCGTCGCCGAGCTGCGCGCGGCGGTCGGCGCCGTACCCGGTGCCGACCCGCTGGTCGGCGGGATCACCGCGACCCAGCTCGATACCCAGCAGACCGCCGTCCGCGACCTGGTCGTGATCATCCCGGCGGTGCTGGTGGTGGTGTTCGTGGTGCTCGCCCTGCTGCTGCGCGCGCTGGTGGCGCCGCTGCTGCTGATCGGCACGGTGGTGCTGTCGTTCGCCGCGACCCTCGGCGTGGGTGCGCTGGTGTTCGACGACCTGCTCGAGCTGCCGGGCGCCGACCCCAGCGTCCCGCTGTTCGCGTTCGTGTTCCTGGTGGCGCTGGGCGTGGACTACAACATCTTCCTGATGAGCCGGGTGCGCGAGGAGACCGTGCAGCACGGCACCCGCGAGGGCGTCCTGCGCGGCCTGGCGGTCACCGGTGGGGTGATCACCTCGGCCGGGGTGGTGCTGGCAGCGACCTTCGCCGCGCTCGCGGTGATCCCGATCCTGTTCCTGCTGCAGATCGCGATCCTGGTCGCGTTCGGCGTGCTGCTGGACGCCCTGATCGTGCGATCCCTGCTGGTCCCGGCGCTCGCCCTGGACATCGGCCGAACGGTCTGGTGGCCTTCGCGGCTCGCCCGCGGCGAGCCCTGACGCGCTGCCGGGCGCTCGGCCATGCCCTAGGGTCGGCCGCTGGCGGCACGCGCGGGATGGCCGGGGAGGGCACGGGGTGGATCGACTCGGGCGGGCCGGCTCGGTCGGTCCGCTCGCCTTCGTCGTGCTGTTCACGCTGCTGGACGTCGCCGCCGGGCCGCAGCGGTCGGTGGTGGGGCTGCTGGTGATCGCTCCGCTGCTCGCGGCCAGCCTGTCCGGGCTGCGGCTGACGATCGCCTACGGCGTGCTGGCCTTCGCCATCGCCGCGCTGATGGGCGCCGTCGACGACCAGTACACGCGCGAGGACTGGCCGGCGCACGCCGCGCGGCTGTTCGGCATCGCGCTGGGCGCGGTGATCGCCATCGCCGCCTGCCGGACCCGGCTGGAGCGTGAAGCCCGGCTGGCGCGGATGAGCGCGGACGCCGCCGAGGCCCGGGAGCGGGCCCGCGGCGTCGAGCACACCGCCACCCTGGCCGTGGCCCTGCAGCGCACCCTGCTGGCCGCCCCGCCGCAGCTGCCGCAGCTGCAGATCGCGGTGCGGTACCTGCCCGCCGCGGAGCACGTCAAGATCGGCGGGGACTGGTACGACGCCTTCAGCGCGCACGGCGACCGGACGGTGCTGGTGATCGGCGACGTGGCCGGGCACGACGGCGACGCCGCCACCACGATGGCCCAGGTCCGCGACGTCGTGCGGGGCATCGCGCAGGTGCTGGACGACCCGCCCGCGGGTCAGCTGACCGCGCTGGACCGGGCGCTGCGCACGCTGAACCCGGGCGTGCTGGCGACGATGATCCTGGCCGAGGTCCCGGCGCCGGCCGGTCCCGGCGCGCCGGTGCTGCGCTGGTCCAACGCCGGACACCCACCGCCGCTGCTGGTCGGCGCGGACGGGGCCACCCGGTTCCTGGAGTACCAGCCGGACCTGATGCTGGGGGTCGACCCGGCGGCCACCCGCAACGAGCACCGGGTGGCCCTGCAGGCCGGCGACTCGCTCGTGCTGTTCACCGACGGCCTGGTCGAGCGGCGCGGGTCGGACCTCGACGAGGGTCTGGACCGGCTGGTCGAGGCGGCCCGCTCGGTCCACGGGCGGCCGCTGGAGGAGCTGTGCGACGCGCTGCTCGGCCAGGCCGCCGGGCGGTCCGACGACGACATCGCGATGCTCGCCCTGCGCGCCCGCTGACCGGGCGCGGCCGGGTGCCCGCGGGGCGACTACACGGCGACTACAGGGCGACGGCGAGGTCGACCACCGCCATCGGGAACATGCCCCGGTCGGTGGCGTCGCCGGTGAGCAGGTCCACCGCCCACAGTCGCCGCTCGCCGCCGACCTCGACGGTGGCGTAGGCGTCGTTGGCGACCGCGCGGCCGGCGGCCAGGGTGCTGTGCACGTCCAGGCCGGCGTCCGGGCCGATGTCGGCGGGCAGGCTGCCGGTCGGGGCCAGGCTGCCGGCGTTGGCCGGGGACTGCAGCGCGACCCGGTCGAGCACGGTGTCCAGGTCGAACAGCGTGGTCGCGGTGGCGGCGTGCAGGTCGTTGTTGGTGTACCCGGCGGCGGTGACGCCCCTGGCGGGCACGGTGCCGGTGGCCGGCGCGACGGCCGGGTTGGTCAGCGGGGTGTCCACGGCGGTCGGTGCGTCCACCGTGGCGAAGGGCTGGCGCAGGTTCTGCCCGGTGTCGCTGACCACCCGCAGCGCGTTGGCGGCCGGGTTGAAGTCGACGCCGAAGGAGGTGCCCTCCAGGGGGACGCTGAGCCGGCGGAGGTACGAGGAGGCGCCGCTCGCGTCGTCGACGGTGTAGACGCCGCCCCGGTCGCCGACGCCGTAGAGCTCGCCGTCCTGGACCCGGTAGTCGATGCCGACCAGGCGGGTGTCCTCCTTGAGGCCGGACACCGGGCCGATCTCGTGGGCCGAGCCGGGGGCGGCGGTGCCGAAGCCGACCAGCATCCCGTCCGAGGTCAGCCCGACGGCGTGCGGGCTGCGGTGGGCGGGGACACCCTCCCCCGCCAGCGCGGCGGGCGCGACCACGACGGCGCCCAGGACGCTCAGGGCGGTGGCGGCGAGCAAAGTGCGACGAACTGTCGACATCGGGTGCCTCTCGGTGACGGGGACCCTCCGTTCGAGCCCTCCGGGCTACCCAACGCCGCACCGCGGTCCGGGGTCACGCCCCGGTCGGCGGGTCCACCTGATGCGGTGACGGGACCCCGTCCCGGACGCGCTCGGCCACCGCGTGCAGGGCGGTCGCGGCGTCCGCCACCAGCGAGACGTCGCCGCCCGCTTCGACGGCGAGGAACTTCCCGTCGATCAGGGCCTGCGCCACCGGGGCCAGGTGCGCCCCGACCCGGCCGGCCACCTCCTCACCCCACGACAGGTAGACCCAGGCCAGGCCGCGGGCGAGCAGGCGGTTGCTCTCCGCCCGCAACCGCCGGACCAGCTCCTGCTGCGCCGGTTCGGCCACCGCGCCCAGCAGCAGGACGAAGAACAGGCGCAGGAACTGCCGGTGCGCCACCATGGTCGCCTCGATCCGGGCCAGCAGGTGCTGCAGGCGCCGGTGGGGGTCGGGGTGGTCGCCGAGGTCGCCGGGGGTGGCGGCGGCGAAGAACCGGGTCGCGCCGCGCTCCATCACCGCCGCCAGCAGTCCCGACTTCGACCCGAAGTGCCAGTAGATCGAGCTCGCCGGCAGGCCGGACTCGGCGGCCAGCGCCGACATGGGCGTGGCGGCGTAACCGCGGTCGCTCATCAGCCGCTCGGCGGCGTCCAGGATCTCCTCCCGGGATCGCGCGCCCCGGGCCCGCTGTGCGCTGCTCGGCGGAGGAGAGGACATCCGGGCAGGTTAACGGCCGGTGGTCGGGCCGGCTGTCCGGTTCACGCCGACCACCGGACGCGTTCTTGCGGGGTCGACCCGACCTGGTTAATGTCTGGAACGTTCGCTACAGAGCGTCCTACTGGCCGATCCCCCGCGTCCGTGTGGAGCAGTCCCCGTCCGCCAGGACCGGCGCGCCAGCCCGGCGATCGACGAGGAGGACCTCCGCCGGCCCACCACCCCCCGATGTGCGGACCGGCGGGGCCACTCCCCGGGCCCCTGCCGAGCCGCCCCCGGTCAGCGTCCGTCGAAGTGGTGCAGCGATGGTTTCCCAGACCCTCCTCGCGGTGAGCGCCACCGCGATCGGAGTCCTGTTCGTCCTCGGCTGGCGCGTCGCGGACCGGCGGGACGAGGCGGCCCGCGGAGTCGCGGTCGCGGCCCAGCGGCGCACCGCCGGGCCGCGGATCCACCCGCCCGCCGCCTCTCCTCCCCCCGACAACCCGCCGCCGCTCCCC
>DASQMQ010000031.1:0-4705 GCA_035645455.1 Pseudonocardia sp. | reverse complement strand
ACCGCATGTGGACACCGCAGCTCGCCTCGCTCGCCGACGACCACCGCGTCGTCGCCCTCGACGCCCGCAACCACGGCGGCTCGTCCACCGCGACCGGGCCCTACCGCCACTGCGACGACGTCGCCGCGGTGATCCGCCGGCTCGATCTGGGACCGGCCGTGCTGATGGGGGGCTCGATGGGTGCCGGGACCGCCCTCGACACCGCGCTGGAGCACCCGGAGCTGGTCCGCGGGCTGGTGATCAGCGGAGCCGGGACCAGCGAGCCGGAGTTCCGCGACCCGTGGGCCCTGGGGGTCATGGACACCTGCCAGCGCGCCCAGCAGGCCGGCGACGGGCCGACCTGGGTCGAGGCGTTCCTGCTCTTCGCCGCCGGCCCGCGGCGCGGCCTGGACGAGGTCGCCCCCGATGTCGTCGCGCTCTGCCGGCTGATGGCCGAGGCGTCCGTCGCCCGCTTCTCGACCCCGGGCGCGGTGCTCCCGGCCGCACCCGTTCCGGTCGGCCGGACCTGGCAGCGGCTGCCCGAGGTCACCGCGCCGCTGCTGGCGGTCGTCGGCGGGATCGACGCGGTCGACCACATCGCGATGGCGGAGCGGGCGGCGCGCGGCGTCCGGCACGGGTCGACGGTGACCGTCGAGGGCACGGCGCACTACCCGAACCTGGAACGCCCCGACGAGTTCGACGGGATCGTCCGGCGCTTCCTGCGCGAGGTCCGCGAGGTCGACGTCGCGCCCTGAGCCACGCAGTCGCCGTCGGCGGGGACGAACGCGTCCAGGGAGACGAGCGCGCGGACGCGGCCGGTGATCTGCTCCAGCGCCGCGGTCACCACCATGCCGCCCTGGGAGTGCCCCTCGGCGTGCAACAGCCTGCGCGCTCCCCGGAACGCGTCGGAGCCGCCGCACGCCCCGTGCACCAGCACGCTGACCGCCGTCCGAGGACCCCGGCCGCGCCGGTGATCAGCCGGTCGGTCCGGTCAGCGGGCCGGCTGGCCGGGGTCGCGCGGGCCGGTGCGGTCGGCCGATGTGCGCGCGGCCAGCGGACCGGTGGCCCGGCTGGCCAGGAAGTCCCGGCCCTTCTGCAGGAGCTTGGTGACCGTCGACGGTCCGCGGCGCGCCTCGATGGTGTCGCCGACCTTGCCCAGCAGCCAGCCGAGCAGCGGCGCGGCGACCGCCAGGATCAACCACATCCGCAACCGCGCCGAGAAGAACGCCCACATAACCCTGACCTCCGTTCGGGGCCGCCGATCGACGTGCCCGCCTGGCGCGCAGCGTAGTGACGGTCCGTCCGCCGCGCCGGGTCTGGCGGACGGGGCTGAACCGGGTCGGCGTCCGGGCTGGTCGGGCGTACCCTGGACGGCGTGACGGGCGACCGTCCGGCCGTCGTGGGCCTGCTCC
Organism: Pseudonocardia sp.; assembly: GCA_035645455.1. Lineage (GTDB taxonomy): Bacteria > Actinomycetota > Actinomycetes > Mycobacteriales > Pseudonocardiaceae > Pseudonocardia. Next base: position 3,314 of record DASQMQ010000031.1, on the reverse strand, counting down.
TGTACCTGGCTATCGCAGTGACGCCGACCGTGGTGTTGTGGGTGTCGCTGCGGTTGCTGCCGGCCGTGGCCCGCTCCTGGGGGGAGCGCCGCCGGACCCGGCGGGCCCGGCTCTCCCCGGCCGGCCCGCCCCTGGAGCGGACGGTGGCCGACCTGCGCCGGCTGCGCCGGGAGGTCCGCGCCCGGACCCAGCCGACCCAGGTGCGCCGGGTGGCCGTGCTCGCCGCCTACGACGACGCGCTGCTCGACGTCTGCCGGCTGATCGAGGTGGAGGCCCCGCTGGCCACCGCGGTCGGGCACGACCGGGTGTTCGCCCGGCTGCTCACCGAGGCCGCGCTGGAGGACGCCGGGATCCCGCTCGACGTGCCGGCGGGTGGCACGGCCGCCTGATCCCGGTCGCAGTAGGGTCGGTAAAGTCACCCTTTACCGAGTGGGAACGTCCGGCGCACGATCTGCGTTGAACGACTTGAAGCCCGACACGCTTTCGAGGAGGACCAGGTGCGTACCAGTAGCAACCCGGCGTTCCGCAACCTGCCCACCGGGCAGGGGGGCGGGTACGCCGGCTTCGGCCCGCAGGCCGGGGCGGTGAGCGGCGCGGCCGATGCCGCCTCCGCCCGCGGCGACTACGGGCGTGCCGGCACGGGCGAGCGCCCGCTGACCGTCGACGACGTCGTCACCAAGACCGCCATCACCGCCGGCGTCGCCCTCGTCGCCGGCGTCCTCACCGCGCTCAGCGGGATGTACTGGCTCGTGCTCCCGGCGTTCATCGTCGGGCTGGTCGTCTCGCTGATCGTCATCTTCAAGCAGAGCAGCAACCCGGGCCTGGTGCTCACCTACTCCGCCGCCATGGGCATCGCGCTCGGTGGCATCAGCGGGGTGTTCAACCAGATCTACCCGGGCATCGCCGCGCAGGCGATCATCGGCACGGCGGGCGTGTTCGTGGCCATGCTGGTGGTCTACAAGACCGGCGCGGTGCGGGTCACCCCGCGGTTCACCCGCTGGCTGATGGGCGCCCTGATCGGCGTCGTCGTGCTGATGGTGGCGAACCTGGTGGCCTACCTGTTCGGGGTCAACCTGGGCCTGCGCGACGGCGGCCCGCTGGCGATCATCTTCAGCCTGGTGGTGATCGCGGTCGCCGCGTTCAGCCTGCTGCTGGACTTCGACATGGCCGACCGCGCGGTCCGCGAGGGCGCGCCGGCCAGGTTCAGCTGGTACATCGCCTTCGGCCTGATGACCACGCTGGTCTGGCTCTACATCGAGATCCTGCGGCTGCTGAGCTACTTCCGCGACTAGCAGCCCGCGGACGGCCCGACGGCCGGCACCCTCCGGGGTGCCGGCCGTCGCCGCGCGCGGGCTCAGTTCAGGCGCTCGAGCACCATCGCCATGCCCTGCCCGCCGCCGACGCACATCGTCTCCAGCCCGATGGTCTTGTCGTGCGTGCGCAGCCCGTTGAGCAGCGTGGTGGCGATCCGGGCCCCGGTCATGCCGAACGGGTGCCCCAGCGCGATCGCCCCGCCGTTGACGTTCAGCTTGTCCTCGTCGATGCCCAGGTCGCGGGCCGACGGGATGACCTGCGCGGCGAACGCCTCGTTGATCTCGACCAGGTCCACGTCGTCGATCGTCATGCCGGCCCGGGCCAGCGCCTGCTTCGAGGCCTGCACCGGACCCAGCCCCATGATCTCCGGCGACAGCCCGGACACCCCGGTCGACACCACCCGGGCCAGCGGCGTGATGCCCAGCTCGGCGGCCTTCGTGTCGGACATGATCACCAGCGCCGCGGCGCCGTCGTTGAGCGGGCAGCAGTTGCCCGCGGTGACCCGCCCGTCCGGCCGGAACACCGGCTTGAGCCCGCTGACCCCCTCGTAGGTGACCCCGGCCCGGGGGCCGTCGTCGGTGGACACCACGGTGCCGTCGGGCAGGGTGACCGGGGTGATCTCGCGGGCGAAGAACCCGTTGGCGATCGACTTCTCGGCCAGGTTCTGCGACCGCACGCCGAACCGGTCCATGTCCTCCCGGCTGACGTCCTTGAGCAGGGCCAGGTTCTCCGCGGTCTGGCCCATGGCGATGTAGACGTCGGGCAGGTGCTCGTCCTCGCGCGGGTCGTTCCAGGAGTCCGCGCCCTGCTCGGCGATGTGCCGGGTCCGGTCGGCGGCGTCGGAGAACACCGGGTTGCGGGTGTCGGGCCAGGAGTCCGAGCTGCCCCTGGCGTAGCGGGAGACGGTCTCCACGCCGGCCGAGATGAACACGTCGCCCTCACCGGCCCGGATCGCGTGCATCGCCATCCGGGTGGTCTGCAGCGACGAGGAGCAGTACCGGGTGACCGTGGTGCCGGGCAGGCCGTCGTAGCCGAGCAGCACCGCCACCACCCGGGCCATGTTGAAGCCCTGCTCGCCGCCCGGCAGCCCGCAGCCGAGCATCAGGTCGTCGATGTCGGTCGGGTCGAGCGCGGGCACCTGGTCCAGCGCGGCCCGGACGATCTGCACGGTCAGGTCGTCGGGACGGATCCCGACCAACGAACCCTTCCCCGCTCGTCCGATCGGGGACCGGGCCGCCGCGACGATCACTGCTTCGGGCATCGTCGGATCTCCTCTTCCTCGCCGGTGGGTACGCCCTGGAGCGTACTTCCGGGTAACCGCTGTCCGGCCGTTCCGCCAGATCTTCGGTCGCAGCGCACACCGCGGAGCCGCGAAACTGTCGGCCCCGCCCGCCGTCCCGGGCCCATGGCGACGTGGCAGGACGTGGAACCGGCCGGACCGGAGTTCGCCGAACGGGTCGTGGTGCTCACCCGGTTGACCGACACCGCCTCCGCTCCGGTCATCGAGAGTGAGCAGCCGGGTGGTGGTGTGCGGCGGGCCGAACGGGCATGACGGACATCGCGCCGCCCGGTGGTACCGGCCGCCGCGCGGGCGCCCCCGTTCGCCGACCCGGCACTGACCTGCGGCTGATTCGACTGAACCATCGGGGAAGTCAGTGCCCGTGCACGGCGCCGATCGCACCCCCGGGGTCGGCGCCCGCTCCCCACCCGAAGGGTTTCGTTGTGATGTCGGTCCGTGATCTGTCCGGAGTGGTACCGCAGCCGCCGCTGTGCGTGGTGCGGTCCCGGACCGGACGGTCGGACTCCTGACCGGCCGGCCCCGTTCCCGGCACGCCCGCCCTGCCGACCCGGATCCCAGCTCCGGTCGCGGCGCCCGGCGGCGCGGCGCCGGGGAGCGGACGGAGGACGCCGGACGGCACGGCGCATCGCGCGCCGGGTCGACCGGCGGGTCCGGCCTGCCCGGCGACGGCTCGCGCGGGTTCCGGACGCGCGCCGACGAC
>DASQMQ010000030.1:0-13493 GCA_035645455.1 Pseudonocardia sp. | reverse complement strand
GGGTGGGGGTCAGGGCAGGGGTCGGTGGGCCACCGGACCGCGGCGGACGGCCGCGGCGAGCTCGGCGGGCACCGAGCGGCGCCGCAGCGCCGGGCTGGTGGTGGACGCGGTGTCGGCCATCCCGTCGACGACCTCGGCCAGCGCGGTGCGGGCGTCGACCGTCGGCGCCCAGCCCAGCTCGCGGCGCGCCCGGCCGGTGTCCAGCAGCGGGACGGCGAAGGCCAGGTCGATCCAGCCCGGGTCGAGCGGCTGCAGGCGGATCCGCCACCCCAGCGCGGTCGCCGCGCGCAGCACCACCCACGGCACGTGCACCGGGCGGGCGCCGAGCACGTCGGCGACCACCTCGCGGGTGACCGGCGGGTCGGCGGCCAGGTTGAACGCGCCGGTGGCGCGCCGCTCCAGCACCCGGGCCACCGCGTCGGCGACGTCGTCGGAGTGCACCATCGGCACGCTGAACGCGCGGTCGAGCGGCAGCACCGGCACGTGCCGCAGCAGCGCGGCCGGCACGAACGCGGGCACGCCGTAGCGCAGCAGCGCGCTGCCGGCCTGGCGCTGCACGATCAGCCCGGGCCGCAGCCGGGCGATCCCGATGCCGTCCGGGTGGGCGCTCTCGTGCCGGTCGAGCAGCCGCTCCGCGGCGACCTTCTCGATGCTGTAGGCCAGCGAGCCGATGCCGTTCGTCGGCCAGGACTCGGTGACGCGCGCGGCGTCCACGGCCGGGTCGTCCGGGCCGGGGGAGTAGGCGCCCACCGAGGACATGTGCACCAGGTGCGGCACCCCCTCGGCCTGCGCGGCGCCGAGCACCGCGCGGGTGCCGTCGACGCCGAGCCGGTCGAGGTACTCGACGTCGTGCGAGGGCTGGAAGCCCCAGGCCAGGTGGACGACGGCGTCGGCGCCGCGGAACACCGGGCGCAGCCGTTCGGCCACCCCGGGCCGGGCCAGGTCGACCGCGGTCCAGGAGGCGGCGTCGTACGGCGCGCCGCCGGTCGGCGGGCGCCGGCAGATCCCGACCAGGTCGTGCCGGCCGTCGCCGGCGAGCCGGCGCAGGACTGCGGTGCCGACGTTGCCGCTCGCCCCGGTGATCACGATGCGCATGCCGCTCCCTCCGCTCACGACCGGGGCAGGGCGCGGCGCAGCGACGTCGCCCCGTCCGCCCAGGCCCGCAGGATCCGGGAACCCAGCCGATCGGCCAGGAACCCACTTGCCCGGATGCCGAACACCACGTCGGCGGCCAGCTCCGGCTCGGCGGCCAGCAGCGGGCGGATCACCCCGCGGCGCACCAGCTGCTCGTGCACCGCGTCCGCCTCGACGTGCTCGACGTAGAACTCGGCGGCCTCGTCCGGGTAGCCCATCCGGGCCATCGCCCGGACCAGCCGGTCCGAGCCCGGCGAGGAGGTCAGCTCGACGGTGGCGAACTGCCCGACCAGCGCCCCGCGCAGGCCGCGGTGCAGGCCGAACATCGTCATCAGGGTGACCTCGGCCAGCGTCTCGGCCGGTGCCCGGTCGAGGTACGCGCCGTAGTGGTGGTCCAGCCCGACCGCGCGCAGCATCCCGGCGAACAGGTGCGCGTGCATCCGCTCGGGGTCGCCCGAGCCGTACTCGTCGTGCTCGATGGTGACCAGCGCGGCCTTGGCCGCCCCGCTCAACCGGGGGATCACCCAGGCCTGCGGGTCGGCCTCCTTGAGGTGGTAGAGCGAGCGGTGCGCCAGGTACTCGCGCAGCTGCCACGGCTCGCCCGCGCGCAGCAGGTGGTGCGACACCCCGGTGCCGTCGGTGTCGGTCGGCTCGGTGAGCAGCGCGGCCAGTTCGGCGTCGACGTCGTCACCGGCGGGGACGTCGCGGCGAAGCGCGGCCAGGAAGGCCTGCTCCAGGTCGCGGCGCAGGGTGAGCAGCGGGGGGTCCCACTCCAGCTCCGGGTCGACCCCGGCGAACCCGCGGTAGTGCAGTTCGTGCAGGCAGTACAGCGTGAGCTGGGCGTCCTCGCCGTACGGGTCGTCGGGGCGGGGGCCGTCCGCGCAGGGCGCGGTGTCGCCGGTGCGCAGAGCGGTGAGGACCGCGGCGGACACCGGGCCGCGGGCGTCGGGCAGGGCCGGCGCGGTGACCGGCGTCGGGGACAGGACCGGGGGGAGGTCAGTCAGCGTCATCGTGCTCCTCGCGGCGGCCCGACCGGGCGCGCCGTTCGCGGTCGCGGTGGCTGGTGTCGCAGAACGGGAGGCGGCGGCTGCGCCGGCAGGTGCACAGGGCGGTGACCGCGCGCTCGGAGCGCACGGTGGCGCCGTCCGGGCCGACGACCTCGACCGGGCCGTGCACCAGCACCGGACCCTCGCCCGTCACCTCCACCCGGACGCTCACCGGTCGCCGCCCATCCGGCCCTCCACCACGACGATCTCCTCCTCGCGCTGGCCGGGCTCGATCAGGCCGCGGGCCTCCATCAGCGCGGCGCGGGCCCGCATGACCGGGCCGAACGGGATCGTCGCCCGGGCGACCACCGCCGCGTCCAGGCCGACGGCGGCCATGGCGTCGACGGTGGCCTGCTGGCCGCACACCTCGGAGTGCACCACGAGCGCCCGCCCGCCGGGGGCGAGCACGTCGGGCAGCCCGGCGCAGAGCCGGTCGAGCAGCAGCCGGCCGTCCCGGCCGCCGTCCCAGCAGCGGGCGATCCGGTAGCGGGCCGGGTCGTCGCGGGTGGCCGGCACGTAGGGCGGGTTCGCGGTCACCACGTCGAACCGGCGGCCGCGGACCGGGGAGAACAGGTCGCCGCGGCGGACCGTGACCGGCACCCGGTGCAGCCGGGAGTTCAGCCAGGTCGCAGCGGCGGAGCGGCGGGACAGGTCGACCGCGGTCACCGACGCGGCCCCGGCCCGGGCCGCGGCGAGGGCCAGTGCTCCGGTCCCGGTCCCGACGTCGAGCACGTGGCGGTCGCGCACCCGGTCGTGCTCGCGCAGTACCGCAGCGAGCAGCTCGGTGTCACGGTCGACCCGGTACACCCCGGGCGGGCGAAGCAGTAGCACGATCACTCAGGTGCCCGGTGACCGGCCCGCCAAACCGATGCGCGCCGGCCGGGTGGGCGATGCTCGCCACCCGGGGATGGGGGTGGTCCCGCGCGGGTACCTCCCGGCGTGGACCAGAACACCGTGCCGAGCACCCCGCCCGCAGCGGCCCGGATCGTCCCGCTCGACCGGAACGACGGGTTCTGGGACGACGCCACGGCGCTGCGCGCCACCCTGACCGAGCCGGTGCCCCGGATCCCCCCGGTGTTCGGCTACGACCAGCGGGGCTCGGCGCTGTTCGAGGACATCACCGAGCTGCCGACCTACTACCTGACCCGGGTGGAGTGGGACCTGCTGCGCCGGTACGCCGACGAGATCGCCGACGCGCTGGACGCGGACCGGCTGGTCGAGCTGGGCAGCGGCAGTGCGAAGAAGACCGGGGTGCTGCTCGCCGCCTGCGCGGCCCGCCGCGCCACCACCTACCTGCCCGTCGACGTCAGCCGGGAGATGCTGGAGGCGAGCGCGGACGCGCTCACCCGGCAGCTGCCCGGGCTGCGGGTCGTCGGCCTGTGGGGCCGCTACGAGCAGGGCCTCGCGCACCTGCGCGCCGAGCGCGCCGACGGGCGGCTGGCGGTGGCGTTCCTGGGCAGCAACATCGGCAACGCCACCCCGGCCGAGCGGGCTGCGCTGCTCGCCGACATCGCCGCCACGCTGCGTCCCGGCGACCGGTTCCTGGTCGCGGTCGACCTGGTCAAACCGGCCACGGTGCTCGACACCGCCTACAACGACCCGCCCGGTGCGCGGGCCTTCGCCGAGTTCCGGCTCAACCACCTGACCCACCTCAACCACCGGTTCGGCGCCGACTTCGACGTCCAGCGCTACCGGCCGGTCGCGCACTTCGACGTGGCCTCGGGGATGGTGGAGGGCCACCTCTACGCCACCGTCGACCAGCACGTCCGGCTGCCCGGGCTGGACCTGGAGCTGCGGCTGGCCCGCGGCGACTCGATCAACGTCGGGTTCTCGGCCAAGTTCGACCCGGACCGGCTGGCCGCGGAGCTGGCCGGGCACGGGATGACGATCGAGCATCGATGGGTCGACGCGGAATGGCAGTACGGGATCATCATGGCCCGGCGGACCTGACCCGCGGGCGCCCCCGCCGGTCTTGCCGATGTGACAGCGGGACTGTCACAGTGCGGGCGTGGACTTCACCCTGCCCGACACCGCGCTGGCCGTGCAGGAGGGCGTGCGCGCCGTCGCGGCCCGCTACGACCACGCCTACTGGTCGCGCTGCGAGGACGAGCACCGCTTCCCCTGGGAGGCCTGGAAGGACCTGGCCGCGGGCGGCTGGATCGGACTGACCGTGCCCGAGGAGTTCGGCGGCGGCGGGCAGGGCATGCTGGAACTGGCCGTGGCCTGCGAGACCCTGGCCACCTCCGGGGGCACCGCGGGCACCTTCCTCTACATCCTGACCCCGGGGTTCGGCGCGACCACCCTGGCCCGCCACGGCACCCCGGAGCAGCAGCGGGCGATCCTGCCCGGGGTGGCCACCGGCGAGGTCCAGTTCTGCCTGGCGCTGACCGAGCCGGACGCCGGCAGCGACGCCCTGCGGATCACCACCGCGGGCCGCCCGGACGGCGACGGCTTCCTGGTCCGCGGGCAGAAGGTGTGGATCTCCGGGGTGGAGAACGCCGACTGGATGATCGTGGTCGCCCGGACCGCCCCGGCCGACCCGGCCGCCCGCGCGACCGCCGGGTTCACGCTGTTCCTGGTCGACGTCAAGCAGGCGCTGGCCGCGGGCACGCTGCGCTACACCCCCATCCCGAAGATGGGCAGCAACGTGGTCACCTCCAGCCAGGTGTTCCTCGACGACGTCCGGGTGCCGGCCGACCGGGTGCTCGGCGAGGTGGGCGGCGGGTTCGCGGTGCTCTGGGACGTGCTCAACCCGGAGCGGATCCTGGCCGCGGCCGGCGGCGTCGGGCACGCCGAGGCCGCCCTGCGGGTGGCCTGCGACTACGCCCGCGAGCGGGTCGTGTTCGGCCGGCCGATCGGGGCGAACCAGGCCATCCAGTTCCCGCTGGCGCAGCTCAAGGCGAAGACCGAGCTGGGCCGGTTGATGACCTACAAGGCGGCCTGGCTGTTCGACCGCGGCCTGCCCTGCGGCGCGGAGACCAACATCGCCAAGCTGACCGGCTCGCAGGTCGCCTGGGAGGCCAGCAACCAGGCGTTCCAGACCTTCGGCGGGATGGCCTACTCCAAGGAGTACCCGGTGGAGCGGCTGTTCCGGGACGCCCGGATCGGCAAGAACATCCCGGTGGCCGAGGAACTGGTGCTGGCCCACATCGGCACCCAGGTCCTCGGCCTGCCCCGGTCCTACTGAGCGCCCTCGGCCCGCTTCTCGCGCCAGGAGCGCTCGAACGGCAGCCGCCAGGCGTGCGGGACGATCAGCTGGTGGATCGCGTTCGGTCCCCAGCTGCCCGGCGGGTAGGACCTGACCGGCGGCGGGCTGTGCAGCAGCGGTTCGGAGCGCTCCCACAGGCTCTCGATGCCGCCGGCGGTGGTGAACAGCGTGTGGTCGCCGCGCATGGCGTCGAGCATCAGCCGCTCGTAGGCCTCCAGCACGTCACCGGCCCGGTCGGTCTCCTGGGTGGAGAACTGCATGGACAGCTTGTCCAGCTTCATCCCCGGCCCGGGGCGCTTGCCGTAGTAGGACAGCGACACCCGGGACTCGTCGGCCAGGTCGAAGGTCAGGTGGTCCGGCCCGGCCTGCCCGACCCCGGAGTCCGGCGGGAACATCGACCGCGGCGCCTCCTTGAACGCGATCGAGATGATCCGCTGCCCCTCCGCCAGCTGCTTGCCGGTGCGCAGGTAGAACGGCACCCCCGCCCACCGCCAGTTGTCCAGCTGGCAGCGCAGCGCGATGAAGGTCTCGGTGTCGGAGTCGCGCGCCACGCCCTCCAGCCCGCGGTAGCCGCTGAACTGCCCGCGCACGACGTCGGTCGGCAGGATCGGCAGCAGCGAGCGGAAGACCTTGTTCTTCTCCTCGCTGATCGCCCGCGGCTCCAGCGCGGTCGGCGGCTCCATCGCCACGAACGCCATGACCTGGAACAGGTGGGTGACCACCATGTCCTTGTAGGCGCCGGTCGACTCGTAGAAGTCCGCGCGCCGGTCCAGCCCGAGGGTCTCCGGCACGTCGATCTGGATGTGGTCGATGAAGTTGCGGTTCCAGATCGGCTCGAACAGCCCGTTGGCGAAGCGCAGCGCCAGCACGTTCAGCGCCGCCTCCTTGCCCAGGAAGTGGTCGATCCGGAAGATCTGGCTCTCGTCGAAGGTCTGGTGGACGAACCGGTTGAGCTCCAGCGCGCTGGCCAGGTCGGTGCCGAACGGCTTCTCCATCACCACCCGGGCGTTCTCGACCAGCTTCGCGTCGTCCAGCATCGTGATGACGTCGCGCGCGGCCTTCGGCGGGACCGACAGGTAGTGCAGCCGGCAGACCCCGGTCCCGAGCTGGTCCTCGCTCGCGGCGACCGCCTCGGCCAGCGCCTCCGGCCCGGCGCTGCTGGGCACGTAGCGCAGGGTCTGGGCGAACCGGTGCCACTGCTCGTCGGTCAGCTTGTGCTTGGCGAACTCCGAGACCGCGCGCTGGGCGAACTCGCGGAACTCGTCGTCGGTCAGCTCCTCCAGCGAGGTCCCGACCACCATCACCTGCGGGGCCAGCGCGGACGCGGCCAGCCGGGCCAGACCGGGCAGCAGCTTGCGGCGGGCCAGGTCGCCGGTCGCGCCGAACAGGACGACCACGTGCGGGGGGATGCTCTCCGGGTCGTGCCGGTAGGGCCGGGAGCCGGGTGCCGGGTACGCGATCGTCTGCGGCGGGTAGTTGAGCACGCCGAATGGTCCCACTCCGACGACGGCTGCGCACGGGTCCGTCGACCGGACGCGACGACCTCACCGAATCGTCATCGGGTCACGGCCGGCCGGAGCGGGCGTGCCGGGTCGGGACCACGTGCAGCAGGTGCTCACGGGTCCACTCGCGCTGCGACCGGCGGGCCCCGGAGTCGGTCGGCGGGTGGCACGGCCCCCGCCAGCCGCACCCGCACACCGCCACGAACGCGGTGAAGGTGCCGGGGGTGCGGCGGGTGACGTCGGTCCAGCTGTCGGAGAGCGTGCCGTCGGGGTAGCGGCCGGCGAGGTAGCCGGTGTGCTCCCGGATCCCCTCGTCGGTGCCGCGGCCGAGGAACAGCATCCGAGCAGCATGCAGGTGGGCGGTGACCGGCGGTAGGGCCGATCGTCGTATCCGCGGTGCCCGTCCGCGTCGGATCAGAGCGTCAGCCGGGTGCCGCGGCCGGTCTGCCGGGCCCGGTCCAGTACCAGCCGGGCGGCCGCGGCGTCCTCGACGGCGTGCCCGGTGGACTTGTAGACGGTGAGCTCGGTGGCCGACGCGCGCCCGGCCCGGGCGCCGGACAGCACCTCGCCGACCTCGGTCACCGTGGCCGGATCGAGGCCCTGCAGCTCGTGCGCCCCGGCCGGCGGGGCGTTCTCCACCGCTCCCCGCCACTCGACGAACACCCGGCCGGCGGCCACCACCGCCGGGTCCAGCTCCGGGCCGAAGGTGCCGCCCACCGAGCTGACGTGGGCGCCCGGGGCCAGCCAGGCCGCCTGCAGCACCGGCTCGCGGGCGTCGGTGCAGCAGCACACGACGTCGGCCCCGGTGACCGCCTCCTCGAACGTCGCGACCGCCTGCGCCGCGGGGTGCTGCGCGGCGAGTTCCTCGGCGTGCGCGGCGGTGCGGGAGGCGATCCGGATCTCGGTGAAGTCCCGGATCCGGGGGAAGGCCGCCAGGTGCGAGCGGCCCTGCACGCCGGCGCCGAGGATCGCCAGCACCCGGGAGTCCGGCCGGGCGACCGCGTCCGCGGCGACGGCGGCAGCCGCCCCGGTGCGGGCGGCGGTGATGTGCGTGCCGTCCATCAGGGCCAGCGCGGTGCCGGTCTCCTCGTCGAACACGACGATCATCGCCTGGTGCGAGGGCAACCCGCGGCCCGGGTTGGCCGGGTTGACCGCGACCAGCTTGGTGCTCAGCGCGGTCCCGGGCACGTAGGCGGGCATCGCGGCCAGCGCCCCGGTCGCGGTGTAGACCCCGACCCGCGGCGGGGCGCTCGCCGCGCCCTTGCTGAGCTGCTGGAACGCCTCGCCCAGCGCGGGCAGCAGGGCGTCCACGTCGAGCAGGGACTCCACGTCCGCGCGGGTGAGGACGACGAGTTCGGGCACGGGTGCTCCTCGGGGTCGGGTGCTACGGGGAGGGTGAGGGCCGGGACGCCCCGGCAGATACCGGCGTCGTCAGGGAAGCGCCCACGAGGTGGGCGACCCAGTCGCCGTAGCGGCGCACCGACCACCCGCGCTGGACGACGAGCTGGCCGTAGAGGTGCAGCGAGGTCGCGGCCCACAGCACGTCGCGCAGCTCGTCGCGGCGCTGCGCGCCGTCGTCGAGGTGGCGGGCCAGGGCGTCGGCCAGGTACCCGGCACCGACCAACCGCTGGTCGTCGATGGTCCGCGCGACGGCGGCGATCTGCGGGTCGGCGTCCGCGGCGGCGAACACCACGGCGAAGATCGGGTAGGCGCGCGGCGCGGCCTCGACCACGAAGTCGGCCAGCCGGGAGACCACCTCCGCGGCCGAGGGCGCCTCGTAGACCCGGCGCATCTGCGGCCGCTCGGCGAGCGGCACCGGGTCGGCGTCGCCGACCAGGGTCGTCTCCGCGGCCTCCTTGAGCAGGTTCGCCTTGGCGGTGAACGCGGCGAACACCGTCGGCGTGGACACCCCGGCGGCCCGGGCGATCCGCGCCATCGAGGTCGCGGCGTACCCGTCGGCGATGAACAGCTCGCGCGCGGTGCCCAGGATCCGCGCCCGGGTCGCCCTGGCCTGCTCGCGACGGCCGGAGGCGTCGTAACCCCTTGACGTCATCCACCCAACCTAGCCTATATTCAATATGGTTCAAGTTAAACGAATCTAGGGAGAAGCGATGGACCTGGAGTACCGCACGACCGGCACCGGCCGGCCGCTGCTGCTCGTGCACGGCGCGGCCGAGGACGTCGGGATGCTCGCGCCGCAGGCCGCGGCGTTCGCCGCCCGCGGCCGCCGGGTGATCTGGTACGACCGGCGCGGCACCGGTTCCGGTTCGCGGGCGGGCTGGCCGGACGGCGGCGTGGCCGGGCACGCCGACGACGCCGCGGACCTGCTGCGCGCCCTGGACGCCGCGCCGGCCACGGTGCTCGGGTTCAGCTCCGGCGGGGTGGTCGCGATGGCGCTGGCCGCGCGGCACCCCGACGTCGTCACCGAGGTGATCGCCTGGGAGCCGGCCGCGCTCGGGGTGCTGCCCGGCGCGGACGCCCTGCACGAGCAGATCATGGAGCCGATCGAGGCGCACCTGGCCGCGCACCCGGACGACTGGGCCGGCGCCTACGCGGTGATGCTCACCGTGCTGTCCGAAGGGCGCGCCGACCTGGACTCCGAGGCGGTGCGGCGGCAGACGGTCAACGCCGAGGCCGCGCTGCGCGACGACGCCCGGATCATCACCCGGCACCCCTTCGCCCCCGGTGAGCTACCGGCCGGCCTGGTCACGGTGGCCGTCGGCGAGGGCACCAGCCCGCTGCACGCGACGATCGCCGAACGGCTGGAGCCGCTGGTCGGCGCCCCGCCCCTGGTGGTCGAGGGGGCCAAGGACCACGAGGTCTACCTGACCGACCCCGACGTCCTCGCCGCCGCGCTGGCCCACCGCTGACGGTCAGGGAGTGGGGGCGGGGGGCTTGCCGGGGGTGTACAGCCAGGTCTGGAACAGGGGGTCCAGGTCCTGGCCGGAGACGTCCTCGGCCAGCGCGACGAGGTCCGCGGTGGTCACCGGGACGTCCTGGTCGCGGCCCGCCCACTGGCGCAGCACCTCGGTGAACGCGGCGTCGCCGATCGTCACCCGCAGCGCCTGCAGGGTCATCGCGCCGCGGTCGTAAACCGCGGCGTCGAACAGGGCCGCCGGCCCCGGGTCGCCCGGCGGCACCGTCCACAGCTCGTCCTCGGCCGGGGTCGCGTAGACCTCGTCGAACTGCTGCTGCGGGGTGGGGCCGCCGTTCGCCTCGGCCCACAGCCACTCCGCGTAGGTGGCGAAGCCCTCGTTGAGCCAGATGTCGCGCCACAGCCGCGGGGTGATCTTGTTGCCGACCCACTGGTGGGCCAGCTCGTGGGCGACGGTGCTCTCGTCCGGGACGCCGGAGTAGATCGGCCGGGTCTGGTTCTCCAGCGCGTAGCCGGGGTCCTCGTCGTCGTCGACCACGGCGCCGAACGAGCCGAACGGGTACGGCCCGAACACCCCGGTGAAGAACTCGATCATCGCCGGCTGGCGGGCCAGCACGGCGGCCGCGGCCGCCTGGTCCAGGTCGGCGTCGACGGCGTTGACGATCGGCAGCCCGCCCGGTCCGGTGTCCTCGGTGAGCACGTAGTTGCCGGAGGCGGCCATGGCGAGGTAGCTGGCCTGGGGGTCGTCGGCCACCCAGCGGTAGGTGGTGCGGCCGTCGGCGGACTCCTGGGACTCCAGGTCGCCGTTGGCCACGGCCACCGTGCCGTCGGGCACGGTCACCGTGAAGGTGTAGGTCGCCTTGTCGTGCGGGACGTCGTTGACCGGGTACCAGGTCGACGCGCCGTCCGGCTCGTTGGCCACGAACGCGCCGTCGGCGAAGGACACCCACCCGTACAGCGCGCCGGTCGGGTCGGCCGGTTGCCCGGTGGTGCCGCCGTAGGCGACGTCGACCTCGAAGTCGGCGCCGTCGGCCACCGGTGCGGCCGGGGTGATCACCAGCTCGCCGGCCTCCTGGGCGAACGCGGCCGGTGCGCCGTCGACGGTGACCGCGGAGACGTCGAGACCGCGCAGGTCGAGGCTGAAGCTGCGCAGCGGGTCGGTCGCGGTGGCGTCGACGACCGCGCGGGCGGTCAGCGCCCGGGTCGCCGGGGTGTAGTCGAGGGCCAGGTCGTAGTGCCCGACGTCGTAGCCGCTGTTGCCGGCGGCCGGGTAGTAGGGGTCGCCGCCGCCGGTGCCGCCGTCGACCGGCGGGTCGGTCGCGGCCTGGGCCTGCGGTGCGCACGCCGCCAGCACCAGCACCGACGTCCCCAGGAGCGTCGCGATCCGCGCGCCGAACCTCATGGACGGCGAATCTAGCAGCGATCCGTTGCCCGAAGGGGCCGTCGATGCGCTGTTCGTGTGCCGCGGCGACCCGGTCGACCCCGCGCCCTGCGGGACCGCCGGGGGCGCGAGATCATGTGAGCACGGCGGTGAGCGGTGCCGCCGGTCGGGGAAGGAGCTGTGGCGTGCGGTCCACCAGAACACCACGTCCCGTCCGTCCGTTGGGGCGCCTGCTGGTGCTGGCGCTGCTGGTCGCACTGGCCTGGTTGCCCGGCGGACCGGCGCTGGCCCAGGACGCCGAGTCGTTCGACGGGCTGGAGGCCGGCCGGCACGTCTACGACGAGACCGGCTCGCTGGGCCCGGCCCAGGTCGCGGACCTGGAGACGCGGATCGCCGGGGTGCGGTCGGCCGGCGCCGACGTGGTGGTCTGGGTGCGCGCGCTCGACGCCGACTCCGACGAGACGTTCGACCAGGTCGAGGCGCTGCAGCAGGCGTGGGTCGACCAGACCGGTGCCGACCAGGACACCGCCGCGGCCATCCTGGTCAACCGCAACCCCGACGACCCCACCGACGCCCGCGCCGGGATCTTCGTCGGCCGGACCTTCGCCGAGGGCAACGTCCCGGAGAACGAGCAGCGCGCCATCGTCGAGGACGCGCTGATCCCGCCGCTGCGCGACGGCGACGTCTACGCCTCCCTGGGCGCCGGGCTGGACCGGCTGGGCAACAGCATCCGCAACGGTCCGCCGGTGAGCGCGTTCGACCGGTTCGCGGCCTCGGCGGCGGCCGGCTGGCTGCCGTGGACGGCGCTGGCGGTGGCGGTGGCCGGCCTGGCCGGGGCGCTGCTGCTGTTCGGCCGCCGGTCCCGGGTCGAGGGCCGGACCACCCCGGAACCGACGACGCGGCGCCCGGGCGACCTGCCGCCCGCGCTGGCCGGCGCGCTGGTCGGCGGCGGCCCGACGGCCGGGGTGCTGCCGGCGGTGCTGCTCGACCTGGCCGGCCGCGGTGCGATCGCCATCGAGGCGGAGAGCGAGGGCAACGGCTGGGGGAGCTCGCCGAAGGTCCGGGTCCGGCTGCTCGACCGCGCCCTGGTGCGCGACGACATCGAGCGGGCGGTCTGGGACCGGCTCACCGAGCTGGCCGAGGGCGACGTCGTCGACAGCAGCGGGCTGACGAAGCTGAGCTCGTCGGCCGGGCCGGTCCGCGAGGCGGTGCGGGCCGAGCTGCGCGGGCGGGGATGGCTCGACCCGGACGCCCACGGCGTGCAGATCGGGCTGACCGTGATCGGCGCCGTCACCGCACTGGCCGCGATCGCCGCGATCGTGCTCGCCGCGGCCGGTGGCGGGCCGCTCGCCGCCTGGCTCGGTGTCGCCGCGCTGGTCGTCGCCGCGGTGGCGGCGTTCTGGTTCCTGGCGGTGTACCCGACGCTCACCAAGGCCGGCCAGTACGAGGCCGCCCCGTGGACGGCCTACCGGGACGGCCTCAAGCGGGCGGCCGCCGACGAGGGCGCCCGGCTCGACCTGGACACCGCGCTCCCGGACGCGGTCGCGATGGACATCGGTGCCGCGCTGGGCGACCGGTTGAAGGCCGCGACCGAGGCCGGCGAGCCGCTGCGCGCGTTCAGCGGGGGCACGTCCGGCAACGCACACCTGGCCACCTTCCCGTGGTGGATCGCGTTCAGCACCAGCACCGCCGGCTCGATGTCGGGCACCGGGACGGTGAGCGGTGGCGGCGTCGGCGGTGGGGGCGGGGCGGCCGGCAGCACCTGAGGCCCCGGCGACCCCGCCGCGCGGACCAGGCGACGTCGATCAGGCGGCGATCAGGAGTTGTCGTCGGAGGCGTTGATGTCGCCGTTGACGCCGTCCGGGAAGTCGCCGGAGGTCACCGCGGCCGGGTCGGGTAGACGATGTCGAGCACCTGACCGGCGCTACGGCTGAAGGCGATGGCGTCGTCGTCGGTGGGCACGATGTCGGGCACCCCGTCGAGCGCACGAGCGCGCGGACTGGGTGGTCACCCTGGACCGCACCATCGGGATCGACCTGTTCGCGACCGTCCCGGCCGACCCCGGCGCACCCCGTACGTCCTGGACGGTGCCGAGCGCGCAGCCGGCGAGTCCGGTCGAGGGCGCCGGCCGCGCCGCCCCGGCCAGGAAATGCCCGAGGCGCTGCGGCGGCTGGCGGTGGGCAGGCCTACGTGTCGATGCCGGACCGTGCGGAGGCGCGGAAGGTGTTCGTGGCCAGGGACTGAACCGGCTCACGCACCGTTGTCGGCGGCCCAGGAGCGCACGACCGCCAACCGCTCGCCGACAACCGTCGTGCGCGTGGCCCAGCTCTCGCGCGGGCCGCCGAGG
>DASQMQ010000029.1:0-5041 GCA_035645455.1 Pseudonocardia sp. | reverse complement strand
TCCGACCCTGGGACGCGGCCACCGGGCCGGTCTCGACATCCTCGTCGCACCTTTCCCCAGAATCTCGCCCCGTTCACCGGCCTCACCCCCGCGGGTCCTCGACGGTCCGGGTACGCGTCGCGGAGCCCGCACACCCTGCGCAGCGCACACGAACCCGGCGAGGACGAGCCAGGGGTGGTGCCGTGCCGCTCACCGGAGCTCGGCCCGGCGGCCAGCGCCTGGGCCGCCGGGCCCGGGCGGACCGGTAGACATCGGGGAATGACGACCGAGCCGCCGCTGCTGCTGGTGCTGGACCTGGTCGGCACCTTCGCGTTCGGGCTCAACGGCGCGCTGACCGCGGTGCGGGCGGCCCGACTGGACATCGTCGGGGTGGTCACCCTCGGGGTGATCACCGCGGTGGGCGGGGGCATCCTGCGCGACGTGCTGATCGGCGACGTGCCACCGGCCGCCTTCGGCGACTGGCGCTACCTGGCGCTGGCCGTCGGCGGCGGGCTGGTGGCGTTCGCGCTCAGCCGGTGGCTGGACCGGCTGGAAGTACCGATCACCGTGCTGGACGCGGTCGGGCTGAGCGTGTTCGCGGTGCTCGGGGCGGCCAAGGCGATGGCGTTCGGGCTCGAGGCCGGGCCGGCGATCATCCTGGGTGCGGTCACCGGGGTGGGCGGGGGCACCATCCGCGACACCCTCGTCCGGCAGGTCCCGACGGTGCTGCGCAGCGATCTCTACGCGATCCCGGCCCTGATCGCCGCCGCGCTCACCGTCGCCGCGATCCACCTCGACGTCTACGGCCTGGCCGCGGCCCTGGGCGCGGCCGGGATCTGCTTCGTCATCCGGATGCTCGGCGTCGTCTTCGGCCTCCACGCGCCGCGCCCGCCCGGGACGCGCGGCGTGCCGGACGAGCGGTGACGGTCGTCGGCGCAGCCGCAGCCCCCGATCGGACGAACGCCGATGCTGCCGGGGATGATGTGACCATGCCGCTTCCCGCCGGAACCCGGGCTGCGAAGCTCGCCCCCACGCTCGTCCGGAGCTGGCCGTTCCTCGCCGGGGGCGCCGTGGTCGCCGGCCGTTACGCCGCCGAGTCCCTGCGCCACCGGCGCGAGCAGCGCCACGGCTACGCCCTGCGCGGAGACGAGCTCGACGTCGGCTCGGCGGCGTTCCTGCACGCCTCCGAGGCGATCACCGGGGCGCCGATCTCGGCCGGCAACGACGTCGAACTGCTGATCAACGGCGACCAGATCTTCCCGGCGTTCCTGGACACCATCGCCGGCGCGCAGCGCTCGCTGAACCTGCTCACGTTCGTCTACTGGCGCGGGGAGATCGCCCACCGGGTCGCCGGCCGGCTGGCCGAACGGGCGCGGGCGGGCGTGCAGGTCAACGTGCTGCTCGACGCGTTCGGCACGGCGAAGATGGACTCCCGGCTGATCCGCGACATGGCCGACGCCGGGGTCACCGTGGCCCGGTTCCGCCCGCCCAAGCCCTACGCGGTGGGCCGGATGAACAACCGCACGCACCGCAAGATCCTGGTCGCCGACGGCGAGGTCGGGATGATCGGCGGGGTCGGCATCGCCGAGGAGTGGACCGGCGACGCCCAGGACCCCGACCACTGGCGCGACACCCACCTGCGGGTGCGCGGACCGATCGTGCGCGGCCTGCAGGGGGCGTTCGCCGAGAACTGGCTGGAGGCCACCGGCGACGTGCTCGTCGGGCCGGCCTACCTGCCCCCGCTCGAGCAGGCCGACGGCGCCGGGCCGATGCAGCTGGTGCGGTCGTCGGCGGGGGTGGGCGACACCAACGCCGAGGCGCTGTACTTCCTGGCCATCGCCTGCGCGCAGCGGACCCTCGACCTCACCTCGGCCTACTTCGCGCCCCGCCCGGCCTTCGTCGACGCGCTCGCCGACGCCGCCCGCCGCGGGGTCCGGGTGCGGGTGCTGGTGCCCGGGGAGCACATCGACAAGGGCCTGGTGCGGATCGCCGGGCGGGCGGTCTACCAGACCCTGCTGGCGGCCGGCGTCCGGATCTGGGAGTACGGCCCGACGATGCTGCACGCCAAGTCGATGACCGTGGACGGCGCCTGGTCGACGGTCGGGTCGGTGAACTTCGACAACCGGTCGTTCCAGCTCAACGACGAGGCCACGCTGTGCGTGCAGTCCGCGGAGTTCGCCGAGCGGCTCACCGACCGCTTCGAGCAGGACCTGGCGGTCTCCGACGAGATCCGGCCCGGCCGCTGGTCGGACCGGTCCCGGCGGCAGCGGGTGGCCGAGCAGCTCGCGGTGCGGTTGCGCCGCGAGCTGTGACCCGCCCGCCCGTCCGTCCGGCCGCGCCCACCGCCCGTCGCACGGCCGCCCGCCGCGTGAACTACCGGCGTCGCAGGTCCGTGTCCCCGGTGACCGAGCAGTAGCGCACCCCGACCGCGCCGCCGCTCCGGCCCCGACCTGCCGAACGGCCGCTCCCGGCCACCGGCCGGCTCAGCGGAAGGACCTGCACCGTGGCGCTCGTCATGCCCGCCCGGCCCCGACCGGGCCGGCACCGGCTGGAGCCGGAGGTCGTCCCGGCACCCCGCGAGCAGCGCTCGGGCCGGCGCGCGGCGGTGGGCCGGGTGGTGAGCGTGCTGGCCTTCCTGCTGGTGTACCTCGCGCTCGTCGCCCCCAACGAGTTCGGCCAGGTCGTCCCCGGCGCCTTCCTGCGCATCCCGGCCGAGGCGCTGGTCGGGGTGCTGCTCGTGCTGGTGCTGCCGGGGCGGGCGCGCAGCGCGCTGGCGCTGGTCGGCGGGGCGGTGCTCGGGCTGCTGACCGTCGTCCGGGTCCTGGACATGGGCTTCATGACCGCGCTGGCCCGGCCGTTCGACCCGGTGTTCGACTGGGGGCAGCTGCTGGCCGCCGTCCCGCTGTTCGAGAGCTCGATGGGCGAGATCGGCGCGGTCGCCGCGGCGGTGGGGATCGGGCTGTCCGCCGTCGCGCTGGTGGCGCTGATCGCGCTGGCGACGCTGCGGTTGAGCCGGCTGGTCGAACGGCACCGCACCGCGGCGGCGCGGGCCGTGCCGGTGGTCGGGGTGGCCTGGCTGGTCTGCTTCGGGATCGGCGCGCAGATCGTGGTGCCGGTGCCGGTGGCCGCGCTGAGCACCGTCTCGCTGGCCCAGCGCACCGCCGTCCAGGTGCCCACCACCCTGCGCGACTACCAGGCGTTCCTCGACCAGGCGGCCCGGCCCGACCCGTTCGCCGGCACGCCCGCCGCCGAACTGCTGTCCGGGCTGCGCGGCAAGGACGTCGTGCTGTCGTTCGTGGAGAGCTACGGCCGCAGCGCCGTCGAGCACCCGGAGATCGCGCCCCGGGTGAACGCCGCCCTCGACGGCGGCACCGACCGGCTGGCGGCCGCCGGGTACTCCGCCCGCAGCGCGTTCCTCACCTCGCCGGTGATCGGCGGGGGCAGCTGGCTGGCCCACGCCACGCTGCTCTCCGGGCTGTGGGTGACCAACGAGCAGAGCTACCGCACCCTGGTCGACGGCGAGCGGCTCACCCTGACCAGCGCGTTCGAGCGGGCGGACTGGCGCACCGTCGGGGTGATGCCCGGGGTGACCCGGGACTGGCCGGAGGGCGAGTTCTACGGCATCGAGCAGCTCTACGACTACCGCAACCTCGGCTACGCCGGCGAGAAGTTCAGCGGCTTCCACACCCCCGACCAGTACACCCTGTCGGCGTTCGAACGGTTCGAGCACGGCGCCGACCGCGGACCGCTGATGGCGGAGATCCCGCTGGTCACCAGCCACTGGCCGTGGGCGCCGCTGCCGCCGACCGTGGACTGGGACCAGATCGGCGACGGCTCGGTCTACGACACCCTGCCCGACGCCGGCCTGCCGGTGGAGGACGTCTGGGGCGGCGACCCGGGGTTGGTCAAGGACGCCTACGCCCGGTCCGTCGAGTACTCGCTGACCAGCCTGATCTCCTGGGTGGAGCGCTACGGCGATGACGACCTGGTGCTGGTCTTCCTGGGTGACCACCAGCCCGCCCCGGTCGCGACCGGGGAGGGCGCCGGGCGCGACGTCCCGATCACCGTCGTGACCCGGGACCGGGCGGTGCTGGACCGGATCGCGGGCTGGGGCTGGGACGAGGGCCTTCGGCCCGGCCCGCAGGCCCCGGTCTCGCGGATGGACACCTTCCGCGACCAGTTCCTGACGGCGTTCGGTCCAGAGGCGCATCGCGCGCAGTGACGTTCGGGTGACCGGCTCGCTCATTCGTTCAAGACCGCGCGGGAGCGCCTTGCGATGCTGCAGCGCATGGAGTTCCTCGACGACGAACGCAACGCCCTCGATCTGTCGACCGCGCCGCTGCGCTGCTACGCCGGGAGCACCTCGCGGCGACGCCAGGTGGTAGGGGCACAACCGGTGAACTCGCGCCAGTCCCGCACGAGATGCGCCTGGTCGGCGTATCCGGCGGCGGCCGACACCCGGGCCCACGACTGAGGGTCCGCCGCGGTCGCCAGTCCATGGGCGTGCTCGAAGCGCAGGATCCGGGCGACCTCCTTCGGCGTCAGCCCGATCTCCTTGCGGAAGTGGTCACCCAGGTGTCGTCGACTCCACCCGAGATCGGCCGCCAGGGTCCCGATCCGCACCCGACCGCGGCGGACGACGAGTCGGCGCCAGGCCTCCTCGACCTCGGGTCGGACCGGGTGCCCGCCCTGGGCGCCGGCGCTTCGTCGCCGAGCCACGCGGGCCAGCACGGCATCGAGCGTGCCGAAGCGTTCCGGCCAGGTCTCGGCGCCGCGCATCCGGTCGACGAGTTCGGCACCGAGTCGGCCGAGGACGTCGTCCAGGTGGACCAGATCGTGCGCCAGTGCGGCCGACGGCATCCCGAAGATCGCTCTCGCGCCCAGCGGGGTCACCGAGAACCGCACCCCGTGCTGGTTGCCGTCGTGTCGGATCGCCACCGACCTCGACGTCAGGCCACCGGCGGCCGCCCCGAACCGGCCGCTGCGCGGCGTGGCGCCGTCCAGGTCGACCACGTCGAGCGGCTCGGACAGGCTGACCACGACCGTGAGCGAACGGCCGGGC
>DASQMQ010000028.1:0-13117 GCA_035645455.1 Pseudonocardia sp. | reverse complement strand
CGCCGGCCTGGGCCTGGTCTACGGGGTGACCGGCACGGTGAATCTCGGCGAGCTGGCCGGCGCGGCCGCGGAACCGGCCGTCGCGCTGGCCGCGGCGGTCGTGCTGCTGGCGATGGCGGTGAAGTCGGCCGTCGTGCCGGTGCACGGGTGGCTCCCGCGCGCCTACACCCACGCCCCGCCCGCGGTGGCGGTGCTGTTCTCCGGCCTGCTCACCAAGGTCGGTGTGTACGCGATCATCCGGATCTACGCGACCGTCTTCGACGGGGACCAGCGCTACCTCGGGGTGGTGCTCGCCGCGGCGCTGCTGACCATGGTCGTCGGCGTGCTGGGGGCGGTCGGGGAGCGGGCGATGCGCCCGATCCTGACCTTCCACATGGTCAGCCAGATCGGCTACATCCTGCTCGGACTGGCCCTGTTCAGCGTGGCCGGGCTGGCCGCCGCCATCTTCTTCCTGGTGCAGTACGTGCTGGTCAAGGCGGCGCTGCTGATGTGCGCCGGCGCGGTGGAGCACACCTACGACACCGGCGAGCTGGACCGGCTCAGTGGGGTCGTGGCCCGCCAACCGCTGCTGGCGGCCGCGTTCGCCGCCTCGGCGCTGTCGCTGGCCGGGATCCCCCCGCTGTCCGGGTTCGTCGCGAAGCTCGGGCTCGTGATGGCCGCGTTCGGCGCCGCGCAGTACCTGGCCGCCGGCGTCGCGGTGGCGGTCAGCCTGCTCACCCTGACCTCGATGCTCAAGGTGTGGAACGGGGTGTTCTGGGGGGAGCCCTCGACCACCACCACCGGTCCGGTGCGGACCCGGGTGGCGACCGCGCTGGCCGCGCCACCGCTGGTGCTGGGCGCTCTCACCCTGCTGCTCGGCCTGGCGGCGCAGCCGGTGCTGGCGGTGGCCGAGGTCGCCGCGACCGGCCTGGTCGACACCGCGGCCTACGTGCGGGCGGTGAGCGGACCGTGAGCGGACCGGTGGCCCGCGCGGCCCGGCGGGCCCGGCGGATCGTGGCGTTCGCCGGCTGGTTCGGGTGGCAGTTCCTGCGGGCGAACGCCGTGGTGGCCCGGGAGATCCTCACCCCCGGCCAGGGCCTGGCCCCGGTGATCGTGGAGATCGAGCTGCGCTGCCGGACGCCGCTGGAGATCGCCTCGACCATCGCCCTGATCACGCTCACCCCGGGCACCATGGCGCTGACCCTGCGGGAGGACCCGCCCCGGCTGGCCGTGCACGGGATGCACGCCGCGGACGTCGAGGCGTTCCGGGCCGGGCTGCACGAGCTGGAGGACCGCCTGCTGGCCGCGCTGCGCCCGGTGGGCGCGCCGGGCGAGACCACCCCCGATCGGAGGCGATGACGTGCTCCTGCTCGACGGCGCCCTCGTGGTGCTGGCCCTGGCCCTGGTCGTGGCGATCGTCCGGGTGCTGATCGGCCCGACCGACGCCGACCGCGGCCTGGCCGTCGACTTCGGCTTCGTGATCGTGATCGCGGCCGTCGCGCTGCTGGCCGTGCGGCTGGACGCCCCGGCGCTGCTGGACCTGGTGCTGGTCGCGACCCTGGTCGGGTTCCTGGCCACGGTCGCGCTCGCCCGGCTGATCGGCGGGCGGCCGTCGTGAGCGCGATGTCGGCCCCGCTGCTCGCCTGGGTCGCCGGGGGCGCGCTGATCGTGCTGGGCACAGCGCTCATCGCCGTCGCGGCGATCGGCCTGCTGCGCCTGCCCGACGTCTACAACCGGGCCAACGCCGTCACCAAGGCGGCCAGCCTGGGCATGGTCGGCGTGCTGCTGGGGGTGCTGGTGATCGTCCCCGGACCGGCCGCGTTCGTCACCGTGGCGGTGGCGATCGTGCTGCAGCTGTTCACCGTGCCGATCGCCGGGTACGCCCTGGGCGGCGCGGCCCACCGGTCCGGCGCACCGCTCGACGCCTCCACCCACCACAACGAGCTCCCCGATCAGGAGTGAGATGACCGCATCCGGATCCACCACGACCTACGGCTTCCACGCCTCCCACGAGCAGCTGCCCCCGGACGAGCTGCTGGTCGCCCTGCGCCACGCCGCAGAGGTGGGCTTCACCGCCGGCATGTGCTCGGACCACTTCGCGCCGTGGAGCGAGCGGCAGGGCCACTCCGGATACGCCTGGGCCTGGCTGGGCGCCGCCCTGGCCACCACCGCACTGCCGATGGGGGTGGTCACCGCGCCCGGGCAGCGCTACCACCCGGCGATCACCGCCCAGGCCGCCGCCACGCTGGAGCAGATGCACCCCGGCCGGTTCTGGCTGGCCCTGGGCAGCGGCCAGGCGCTCAACGAGCACATCACCGGCGAGCGGTGGCCGGCCAAGGAGGAGCGCCTGCTGCGCCTGGAGGAGTGCGTGGCCGTGCTGCGGGCCCTGTTCGACGGGGAGACGGTGACCCACGACGGGCGGGTACGGGTGGACCGGGCCCGCCTGTGGTCGCGGCCGGCCACCCCTCCCCCGCTGCTCGCCGCCGCGGTCACCCCGCCGACGGCGGCCCGCGCCGCGGCCTGGGCGGACGGCCTGATCACGGTCAACCAGCCCGACGAGGGGCAGAAGGCGACGCTGGCCGCCTACCGCGACGCCGGCGGTCGGGGACCGGCGGTGCTCCAGGTGCACGTGTCCTGGGCCCCGGACCGGGACACCGCCCTGCAGATCGCCCACGACCAGTGGCGGGAGCCGGCCCTGGGCGGTGAGGTGGCCTGGGACCTGCCGCTGCCCGAGCACTTCGAGCAGGCCGCGAGGTTCACCCGCGCGGCCGACGTGGAGCAGTCGGTGCACGTCTCGGCCGACCTCGGCGAGCACGCGGCCTGGCTGGCCCACCAGGCCGGGCTGGGCTTCGAGCGGGTGATGGTCCACCACGTCGGGAAGGACCAGCGCCGGTTCCTCGACGCGTTCGGCACCCACGTCCTGCCGGAGCTGCGATGAGCACGCCGGCCACAGGACCGATCCGGAGGTAGTGCTGGTCCGGATGGCGACCGCCGAGCAGGGCTCGGCGTCGGTCACGGGCCGGGCGTGAGGCGGTTCACGGCCGCTACTGGAACGATCCAGAAGATCGACGCGCTATGCCTGGTGTGACTCACGAGAACAGCAGGACGACCACGACGAACCGATTCCGGATGATGCTGCGCCGGCTGGACGACTGGACGCTGACGGTGTTCAACCCGTACCTGCCGTCCGACCACCGGCGGTCCTGACCGACCGCCCGGGGCTCGTCGCCGAGCCCCGGGCCCACTCCGTGGTCGGGGCTAGTGCCCGGGCCCCGGCCGTTGCGCCTCCTCGGAGGGCGGAGTGAGGACCGGTGGCCGCAGCACCACCCACGTCACGAACCCGGCCGCCACCACCAGCATGACGATCCCGGTCCACAGGTTGAGGTGGATGCCGCCGGCCTTCTCCAGGTCCGCGGCGCTGGTGCCGATCAGCCCGAGCAGGGTCAGCACGATGCCGTAGACCCCGAACAGCAGCGCGATCACCGACCGCAGGTCGAACAGGGCCGCGATGGTCGACGCCTTCATCTCTTCTCCTCGACGAGCGGGATCAGCCGGCCGACCGGGATCACGGGACCAGCAGGTAGAGCACGACGGTCAGGCCGAGCACCAGACCGGCCAGCAGCGCCGGCGAGCGGAACCAGCCGGCGTCGTCCCCGGTGGTCGCGTGGCTGCGGCTCTCCTTCGGGGTCAGCTGCCAGACCAGGCCCACCAGTTCGGACTCCGGCTTGGGCGTGGTGACCATGGTGACCCCGGTGGCGACCGCGATGCCGAACACGAACGCCGCACTGGCCCCGATGAACGCGCCGGCCTGCGCGGACACCGCGAGCACCCCGGTGCGCACCAGGACGTCGACCGCGATCGCGGCGAGCGTGCCGGCGACCAGGCCCGTCCAGCCCGCGGTGCCCGACATCCGCTTCCAGAACAGGCCCAGGATGAAGATCGCGAACAGCGGGGCGTTGAAGAAGCTGAACAGCGACTGGATGTAGTCCATCAGGTTCTGGTAGCTGCCGGCGATGAACGCGGTGCCGATGGCCAGCACGCAGCCGGCCACCGTGACCGCGCGCCCGACCTTCAGGTAGTACGCGTCCTCGCGGCCCGGGCGGATCCAGTCCTGCCAGATGTCGTAGGTGAACACCGTGTTCAGCGAGCTGACGTTGGCCGCCATGCCGGCCATGAACGCGGCCAGCAACCCGGCCACGGCCACGCCCAGGATGCCGTTCGGCAGCACCTCACCCATCAGCAGCGACAGGGCGTTGTTGTAGGTGACGTCGGTCTCGCCGCCGGACTTCAGGGTGGTCAGCTGGGGCACCAGCACCGCGGCGATCATGCCGGGGATCACGATCACCAACGGGATCAGCGCCTTGGGGAACGCCGCGATGATCGGGGTGCGCCGGGCGGCGGACATGCTCTTGGCCGACAGCGCGCGCTGCACCTCGGCGAAGTTCGTCGTCCAGTAGCCGAAGGACAGCACGAACCCGAGCCCGAACACGATGCCCAGCACCGACAGGAACGCGTTGGGGATCTCGGTCAACGTGGTGCCCGGCCAGGACGACAGCTCCTCGGTCCCGCCGACCTCGGTGATCCGCTGCTGCAGCCCGTTCCAGCCGCCGACCCGGGCCAGCCCGGCCACGGTCAGCGGGATGAGCAGCGCCAGGATCACGAAGAACTGCAGCACCTCGTTGTAGATCGCCGCCGACAGCCCGCCCAGGAAGGTGTAGCTCAGCACCACCAGCGCGGCGATCGGGATCGCCAGCTGCAGCGACCAGCCCAGCAGCGCCTCGAGCACCAGCCCGAGCGAGAACAGGTTGACCCCGGCGATCAGCACCGAGGCCAGCGCGAAGCTGACCGCGTTGACCCGCTGGGTGGTGGCGTTGAACCGCATCCGCAGGAACTCCGGGACGCTGCGGGCCTTGCTGCCGTAGTAGAAGGGCATCATCACGATGCCCAGGAAGACCATCGCCGGGATGGCGCCGATCCAGTAGTAGTGCACGGTCGGGATGCCGTACTGGGCGCCGTTGGCGGTCATCCCGATCAGCTCGATCGCGCCCAGGTTGGCCGCGACGAAGGCCAGGCCGGTCACCCACGCCGGCAGCGACCGGCCGGAGAGCAGGAAGTCCAGGCTGGAGGAGATGGACCGGCGGGCGATGAACCCGATGCCCAGGACCAGCCCGAAGTAGAACACCACCAGCACGTAGTCCAGGGCTGAGGGATCCAGCCGAAGATCCGTCTGCGCCAGCAGCATGATGCCCCACCCGCCCCTTCCGCACCGCCGCGTCGGCGGAATCTTGCGCGCCGGAGGTCGACCGCGCCAGAGGAAGCACGGAATCGGTCCCCGGCGTCACCGGATGGGTCACCGCTACTGCGCTGGACGGCCGATCACGTTGATCACCTTGGCGAAGCACCGGCTGTTCGGGTCCGCGCGGTAGGTGCCGAAGTTCGGGATCCGGTGGTAGCCGGAGCTGGTGTAGAGGGCGATGGCCTCCGGCTGCGCCGTGCCGGTCTCCAGGACCAACCGCCGCCGCCCGGCGGCGGCTGCCGAGCGCTCCAGCTCGGCGAGCACCGCCCGGGCGAAGCCGCGACCGCGGTGCGCATCGCGGACGTACATCCGCTTGACCTCGGCGTCGCCCGGGCGCAGCACGGGGTCCCCGCCGTCGCGGGCCCGCCAGCCGCCGCAGGCCACCGCCTCGTCACCGGCCGGCCCGATCGCGTAGCCGATGACGAAGTGGCCCAGCGGCGGGGCGAACTCCGCGGTGTCCACCGGGGTCGTGTCGCCCTCGTCGCCGTAGCGCTCGCGGTAGATCTGCTGCAGCTCCTCGATCAGCAGCAGCGCCAGCGGGTGGTCGAAGGGTGTCGGTCGCAGGTCGAGAATCGTGCGCACCGCGGCATACTCACCCGCCGCCCGTCACTCACGCACGCGCCTTCGCCTTCTGCCGCCAGCCGGTGAGGGCGCGCTCGGTGTAGCCGTTGGGCTCGGTCCGCCCGGAGAACACCAGCTCCAGGGCGGCCTGGAAGGACTCGCTGTCCTCGAGGTCCTTGGCCATCGGCCGGTAGCCGGGCTCGCCGGCGTTCTGCTCGTCGACCAGCGCGGCCATCCGGGCGAAGGTCTCGCGCACCTCGGCCTCGCCGACCAGCCCGTGGTGCAGCCAGTTGGCGATCAGCTGGCTGGAGATCCGCAGCGTGGCCCGGTCCTCCATCAGCCCGACGCCGGCCAGGTCCGGAACGGTGGAGCAGCCGATGCCCAGCCCGACCCAGCGCACGACGTAACCCAGGATCGACTGGGCGTTGGTCTCCAGCTCGTGGCGGCGCTGCTCGGCCGACAGCTCGCCGTCGAGCACCGGCACCTCCAGCAGCAGGCGGCGGTCGGTGCGGCGACCGGCCAGCTCGTGCTGCCGGGCGAGCACGTCGGTGCGCAGGTAGTGCAGCGCGTGCAGGGTCGCGGCGGTGGGCGAGGGCACCCAGGCGCAGTTCGCGCCGGCCTGCGGGTGGCCGCCCTTGGTGGCCAGCATCTCGGCCATCGCGGCGGGCTTGGCCCACATGCCCTTGCCGATCTGGGCCTTGCCGGGGAATCCCGCGGCCAGCGCGACGTCGACGTTGCGGTCCTCGTAGCCGGTCAGCCAGGCGGTGGCCCGCATGTCGTCCTTGGGCACCACCGGACCGGCCTCGAAGTCGGTGTGGATCTCGTCGCCGGTGCGGTCGAGGAAGCCGGTGTTGACGAAGATGCAGCGGTCCTGCGCCGCGGCGATGCACGCGTCGAGGGTCAGCGAGGTGCGCTTCTCCTCGTCCATGATGCCGATCTTGAGGGTGCCGTGGTCCAGTCCGAGGGCCTGCTCGACCGCGCCGAACAGCTCCACGGTCAGCGCCACCTCGTCCGGCCCGTGCTGCTTGGGCTTGACGATGTAGACCGACCCCGAGCGGGAGTTGCGGTAGCGGCCCAGCCCGCGCAGGTCGTGCACGGCCGCGGTGGCGGTGACCAGTGCGTCGAGGATGCCCTCGAAGACCGGGTCGCCGGCGGCGGTGCGCACGGCGTCGGTGCGCATGTGGTGGCCGACGTTGCGGACCAGCAGCAGCGAGCGGCCGGGCAGCACCAGGTCGCCGCCGTCCGGGGCGGTGTACTCGCGGTCGCCGTGGACCGTCCGCTCGACGGTCTCGCCGCCCTTCTCGAACGTGGTGGCGAGGGTGCCGGTCATCAGGCCGAGCCAGCTGCGGTAGGCGAGGGCCTTGTCCTCGCCGTCCACCGTCGCCACCGAGTCCTCGAGGTCGACGATCGTGGTGACCGCCGACTCCAGCAGCACGTCGGCCACGCCGGCGTGGTGCTGGCGGCCCACCCGGTGCCCGGGGTCGACGGTCAGCTCGACGTGCAGGCCGTTGCGCCGCAGCAGGACGGCGGTCGGCGCGTCGGCCGAGCCGCGGTAGCCGGCGAACTGGTCGGCGTCGGCGGGGCCGGTGTCGCCGGCGGCGGTCTGCACGACCAGCGCGCCGTCGCGCACGGCGTACCCGGTCGCGTCCGCGTGGCTGCCCGCGGCCAGCGGGAACAGCTCGTCGAGCAGCCGGTCGGCCTCGGCGATGACCTGCGCGCCGCGCCGCTCGTCGTAGCCGCCGGACAGCTGGTAGCCGGGCTCGATGTCGTCCGGGGACAGCACGTCGGTGCCGTAGAGCGCGTCGTAGAGCGAGCCCCACCGGGCGTTGGCGGCGTTCAGCGCGTAGCGCGGGACGGTGGCCGGGACGACCAGCTGGGGGCCGGGCACCCGGGCGATCTCGTCGTCCACGTGGGTGACGGTCAGCCGGGGCGTGGCCGGCGAGCCGAGGTACCCGATGGAGGTCAGGTAGGACTCGTACTCGGCGGGGTCGCCCGCCCGGTGCTCGCGGTGCCAGGCGTCGATCTGCCGGGCGAACTCGTCGCGCTGGGCCAGTGCCCGCTCGATCCGGCCGCCGAACCGCTCCTGCAGCTGCGCCAGCGTCGACCAGAACCGGTCGGGCTCCAGGTCCAGCCCGGCCAGCAGCTCGTCGGCCACGAAGGCCCGCAGCGCCGGGTCGATCTGCAGATCCGTGCCCATCGTGTCCACCGTCCTCGCCTGGGATGCTGCTTTTCTACCAGACGAACTGCATATTCCGCATTGTGGAATCGCGATCCGCAGTCGTCCCGCTCTGGTGCGCACCCTGCTCCACCGCAGCCACCCACGCCAGGCCGCGCGCCCACGGTGGGGCGCGACGAGCGGGGTGCTGCGGCCGAGGGGGGTCGGGACGAGGTCTGCGTGGCCCCGTCGGCCGTCACCCGCCGAGGACGGCCGCCCGCGGGGGTCCGGTCAGCCCCAGGACGGAGAACGGGGCCGGCGCGCCGGGCGCGGAGCCGGCGGCGAAGGCCGGGGTGAGCGCACCCGACAGCGCCAGCAGCAGCGCGACCAGCGCGGCGATCAGGAGCGACACCTGCAACATCCGTCGAGGTCCCACGATCGTCTCCCGGCCGGTCGGTTCCCGCCACCACCACCGCCGCCGGGCGGAGGCGGCGATGTCGGGCGACACGCTAGTTGGTGGCGGCCGCCCGCTCCGCGCGGGTCGCCACCGCGCCGGTCCGTCGGTTCCGGCGGATCGACGAACGGCGCGCGGACCCCGCCCGACGTACGCTCCAGACGGTCGGATGCCGGTGGCCCGGACCGACAGCGGGAGCGGGCCGGCCGGCGCGGAGGTGGGGCATGACTCTGGACAGGGTGGTCCGGCAGGCGTTCGAGGACGCCCTCGACCCGCGGGACGTGATCTCCGACCCGGTGCGCTGCCGGTCCTACGAGTGCGACGGGCTGACCGGCTACCGGGTCGTCCCGGAACTGGTGCTGCTCCCCCGCGACGCCGACCAGGTGGCCGCGGCGGTGCGGGTGTGCGCCGAGCACCGGGTGCCGTTCGTGGCCCGCGGCGCCGGCACCGGCCTGTCCGGCGGCGCGCTCCCGGTGGCCGACGGCGTGGTCATCAGCCTGGCCCGGCTCAAGCGGGTGCTGGCGGTCGACCCGGTGGACCGGCGCG
Source organism: Pseudonocardia sp. (assembly GCA_035645455.1). Taxonomy (GTDB): domain Bacteria; phylum Actinomycetota; class Actinomycetes; order Mycobacteriales; family Pseudonocardiaceae; genus Pseudonocardia. The sequence continues at coordinate 4,126 of DASQMQ010000028.1, read as the reverse complement.
CGGTCGTCGAGCCGGGGGTGACCAACCTGGAGATCACCGCGGCGGCCGCGCCGCACGGGCTCTACTACGCCCCCGACCCGTCCAGCCAGCAGGTCTGCACGATCGGCGGGAACGTCGCGGAGAACGCGGGCGGCGCGCACTGCCTGAAGTACGGGTTCACCACCAACCACGTGCTGTCCTGCGAGGTGGTGCTGCCCGACGGGTCGCTGGTCACCCTGGGCACCGACACCGGCGAGCAGGCCGGGCCCGACCTGCGCGGGGTGTTCCTCGGCTCGGAGGGCACCCTGGGCATCACCACGAAGATCACCGTGCGGCTGCTGCGCACCCCGGAGGCGGTGCGCACGCTGCTGGCCGACTTCCCGTCGATCACCGCCGCCGGGGACGTGGTGTCCGACATCGTGGCCGCCGGGATCGTGCCGGCCGCGGTCGAGATGATGGACACGCTGGCCATCGAGGCCGCCGAGGAGGCGGTGCACGCCGGCTACACGGTGGGCGTCCCGGCTGCGCTGGTCGTCGAGCTGGACGGGCCGGCCGAGGAGTGCGACGTCCAGTTCGAGCAGGTCAAGAAGATCTGCGAGGACCACGGCTGCACCCGGCTGCACATCGCCGGCTCCGCCGAGGAGCGGGCGGCGATCTGGCGCGGGCGCAAGGCCGCCTTCGCCGCGGTCGGCCGGATCTCCCCGGACTACTTCGTCCAGGACGGCGTGGTCCCGCGCACCCGGCTGGCCGAAGTGCTGGGTCGGATCGCCGACATGGGCGACGAGGCCGGGTTGCGGGTGGCCAACGTGTTCCACGCCGGCGACGGCAACCTGCACCCGTTGGTGCTCTACAGCGCCGCCGACGGCGAGACCGACCGGGCCGAGCAGCTGTCCGGCCGGATCGCCGAGCTGTGCGTGGAGCTGGGCGGCTCGCTGTCGGGCGAGCACGGCATCGGCACCGACAAGGCGTGCTCGATGCCGAAGATGTTCGGCGAGCAGGACCTGGCCACCATGGCCCGGGTCCGCGACGCCTTCGACCCGCACGGGATCTGCAACCCGGGCAAGGTGCTGCCCACCCCACGGCTGTGCGGGGAGCGACCCGGGAAGCACCGGGCGCACCCCCTGGAGGAGGCGGGAGTGATCGAGCGACTGTGAGGACCACCAGCACCGTCCGCCCGACCGACCTGCGCGAGGTCCGGGACGCCCTGCTCGACACCGCGGGCCCGCTCGTGGTCACCGGCACGGGCACCGCCGCCGACTGGGCCAGCGACCTCGGCGACGTGGACACCGTCCTGGACACCACCGGCCTGACCGGGGTGATCGCGCACAACCCCGGCGACATGACCGTGTCGCTGCGGGCCGGCACGCCGCTGCGCGAGCTGGCCGGCGAGCTGGCCCCGCACGGCCAGTACGTGGCCTTCGACGCCGCCCGGGTGGCCGACGGGGCGTCCGTCGGCGGCCTGATCGCCACCGCCGACGCCGGGCCGTCCGCGCTGGTGTTCGGCTCGCTGCGCGACCTCGTCATCGGGGTCACACTCGTCCTGGCCGACGGGTCGGTGGCGCGCAGCGGCGGACACGTGATCAAGAACGTGGCCGGCTACGACCTGGCCAAGCTGGCGCACGGCTCCTACGGGACCCTGGCGGTCCTGGCCGAGGTGGTGCTGCGGCTGCACCCGCTGCCGAAGGACCGGGCCACCCTGGTCGTGCCCTGCCCGCTGGCCGAAGCGGCCGAGCTGGCCGCCCGGATGCTGGGCGGGCCCTTCGAGCCGGCCGCCCTGGAGTGGATCTCCGAGGGGGACGGCGGGCGGCTGCTGGTCCGGCTGGACGGCACCGTCGACGCCCTTCCCGCCCGCGTCCGGCGGGTCCGCGAGGTGCTCGGCCCGGCCGCCCAGGAGGCCGAGCACGACGAGGTCTGGCCGCGGCACGCCGCCCTGGTGCGCGGCTCCGCGGACCGCGCCGTGCTGCGGCTCGGCGTCCGGCCCAGCCGGCTGCCGGCCGTGCTCGCCGGGCTGCCCGCGGACGCGGTCACCGCGGGTCTCGGCACCGGCGCCGCCACCGTGTGGCTGCGGCCCGACGCCGTCGCCGACGCACACGTCGCGGTGCACGCCGCCGGCGGCACCTCGGTGCTGCGGTCCCGCCCGCCCGGGCACGGGTTGCCCGGCTGGGGGCCGCCGCCCTCGGCGCTCCCGGTGCTCGCCGCGCTCAAGGCCGAGCTCGACCCGGAGGGCCGCCTGGGCCCCGGCCGCTTCACCCCCTGGATCTGAGGAGTCCCGTGACCACGCCCGCCGGCTCCGCCGACACCAACCTCCCGCAGACCGGGCCCAGCGCCTTCGACGACCACCGCCCGCCCGAGCGCGAGTTGCTCGACGACTGCGTGCACTGCGGGTTCTGCCTGCCCACCTGCCCCACCTACCAGCTGTGGGGCGAGGAGATGGACTCCCCGCGCGGCCGGATCTACCTGATGGACCTGGCGCACAAGGGCGAGATCCCCCTGGACGGTCCGTTCACCGAGCACATCGACCAGTGCCTGGGCTGCATGGCCTGCGTGACCGCGTGCCCGTCGGGGGTGCAGTACGACCGGCTGCTGGAGTCGGTCCGCCCGCAGATCGAGCGCAACGTCCGCCGCGAGCGGTCCGACCAGTGGTTCCGCGACGCGATCTTCGCGCTGTTCCCGTACAAGCGGCGGTTGCGCGCCGCGGCCCTGCCCGGCGCGCTCTACCAGCGACTGCGCCGGGTTCCGGGGGTCGGTCGACTGGCCGAGCGGCTGCCCGGCCGGCTCGGCGCGGTGGAGTCGCTGCTGCCGCCGGTGTCGGTGCGCGAGGCGTTCGCCCGGCTGCCGGTGCACACCCCGGCCGTGGGGAACCGGCGCGGTCGGGTGGCGCTGCTGTCGGGCTGCGTGCAGGACGTGTTCTTCCACCGGGTCAACGAGGCCACCGTGCGGGTGCTCGCCGCCGAGGGCTACGACGTGCTGGTCCCGCGCGACCAGCAGTGCTGCGGCGCGCTGGAGCTGCACGCCGGTCGGGAGGACTCGGCGCTGGCCCGGGCCCGCCGCGAGATCGCGGTCTTCGAGACCCTGGACGTCGACCACGTGGTCACCAACGTGGCCGGCTGCGGGTCCTCGATGAAGGAGTACGGTCACCTGCTCTCCGACGACCCGGCCTGGGCCGAGCGGGCGGCCGCGTTCAGCGCCCGGGTCCGCGACGTGCACGAGGTGCTGGCCGAGGGCGAGCCGCAGGCCCCGCGCCACCCGGTGCCCGGTCGGGTCGCCTACCACGACGCCTGCCACCTCGGGCACGCCCAGGGCGTCCGCGAGCAGCCGCGCAAGGTGCTGCGCAGCGTGCCCGGCGTGGAGCTGGTCGACCTGCCCGAGGCCGCGCTGTGCTGCGGGTCGGCCGGGATCTACAACCTGGTCGAGCCGGAGGCCGCCGGCGACCTGGGCGCCCGCAAGGCCGCCAACGTCCGGTCGGCGAACCCGGACGTGGTGGTGACCGCGAACCCCGGCTGCCTGCTGCAGATCGGCAAGCACCTGGGCCGCAACGAGCTGCCGCTGCTGCACCCGGTGCAGCTGCTGGACGCCAGCATCCGCGGGGTGCCCCTGCCCCGGTACTGACCCAGCCCGGTACTCACGCGGCCTGGTACCCACGCAGCCCGGTACCCACGCAGCCCGGGTGCCGGACGCGCCGACCGCCGGAACGGTCGGGGGTCGTCCCTACGGTGGGGGCATGGACACCGCATCCACCCCGGCGGGCCGGTCCACCTGGCACTGGACCGCGACCCTGCTGGAGCAGCTGACCTGGCACTGGACCGGGCACGTCCGGCCGAAGCTGGACGGGCTGACCGACGACGAGTACTTCTGGGAGCCTGCGGGGGGCGCGTGGAGCGTGCGCCGCCGCGGCAGCCCCGGTGCCGTCGGCGAGGTCGGCGCGGGCGACTGGACGATCGACTTCGCGCTGCCCGAGCCGTCGCCGCCGCCGGTCACCACGATCGCCTGGCGGTTGGCGCACCTGATCGTCGGCGTGTTCGGGGCGCGGGCGGCCAGCCACTTCGCCGCCCCGCCGGACCCGGGCGGCTCCATCGACTACGGCTCGTTCCACTACGCCGGCTCGGCGGCCGAGGCGCTGGACCAGCTGGACGCGGTCTACGCGGCC
>DASQMQ010000027.1:0-1609 GCA_035645455.1 Pseudonocardia sp. | reverse complement strand
GCCGGCGCCGGCGGCGGCCGATCCGCGGTGCACGTGCCGCACGGCACCACGATCGTCGCGCTGACCTTCGCCGACGGCGTGGTCATCGCCGGCGACCGGCGCGCCACCTCCGGCAACGTGATCGCCCAGCGCGACATCGAGAAGGTGTTCACCACCGATTCGCACTCCGCGGTCGGCATCGCCGGCTCGGCCGGCATCGCCACCCAGATGGTCCGGCTGTTCAGCGTGGAGCTCGAGCACTACGAGAAGATCGAGGGCGTCCCGCTGTCGCTGGACGGCAAGTCCAACAAGCTGGCCTCGATGGTGCAGCAGAACCTCGGTGCCGCCCTGCAGGGCTTCGTCGTGGTGCCGCTGTTCGTCGGCTACGACACCGAGGCCGCGCCGGCCAGGGCCGGCCGCATCGTCACCTACGACGCCACCGGCGGGCGCTACGACGAGTGGCTGGGCTACCACTCGGTCGGCTCGGGGTCGGTGTTCGCCAAGTCGTCGCTGAAGAAGCTGCACGACCCGGCGGCCGACCTGGACACCACCGTCCGCACCGCGATCGAGGCGCTCTACGACGCCGCCGACGACGACACCGCCACCGGCGGCCCGGACCTGGTCCGGCGGATCTACCCGGTGGTCGTCTCGATCACCGGCCCGGACGGCGCGGTCCGCCACCCCGACGAGCAGCTCGAGCCGGTGGTCCGCGACGTCGTCGCCGGCCGCGCCGAGAAGCCCGGCGGCTGAGCCGGCACCTCCCGGCAGCCCCGCAGCCCGCAGCCGGCAGCCCCGCACCACCACCGCACGCCCGCCCGAAGGATCCAGGAGCCCCGCCCGTGACGATGCCGTTCTACTCCTCGGTCGACCAGCTGCTGCGCGACCGCTCGGAGCTGGCCCGCAAGGGGATCGCGCGCGGGCGCAGCGTGGTGGCGCTGACCTACGCCGGCGGCGTGCTGTTCGTGGCCGAGAACCGCTCCAGCGCGCTGCACAAGGTCTCCGAGATCTACGACCGGATCGGGTTCGCCGCGGTCGGGCGCTACAACGAGTTCGAGACGCTGCGCAACGCCGGCATCCGGATGGCCGACGTGCGCGGCTACTCCTACGACCGCCGCGACGTCACCGGCCGGATGCTGGCCAACTTCTACGCCCAGGTGCTGGGCAGCGCGTTCGTCGACCAGCCCAAGCCCTACGAGGTCGAGCTGTGCCTGGCCGCGGTGGGCGAGGACGCCGGGTCCGACCAGCTCTACCGGGTCACCTACGACGGCTCGATCACCGACGAGCCGCAGTTCGTGGTCATGGGCGGCACCACCGAGCCGATCAGCGCCAAGCTCAAGGACACCTACCGGCCCGGGCTGGATCTGCCGGAGGCCATCGCGATCGCGCTGGAGGGCCTGCAGTCCGGGGTGGCGGCCAACGGCCCCAACGCCTCCCGGGTGCTCGGCCAGTCCGCGCTGGAGATCGCGGTCCTGGACCGCACCCGGGCCCGGCGCACGTTCCGCCGCCTCGACGGCGCGGCCCTGCGGGCCCTGCTGCCCGAGGAGAACCGCACGGTCGACGAGCCGCCCGCCTCGGCCGCCCCGGCCGGCGGCGACGACGCCCCGGCCGGCAGCAGCGCGGTGGAGGACGG
>DASQMQ010000026.1:0-20704 GCA_035645455.1 Pseudonocardia sp. | reverse complement strand
AGCTCGTCCACCGTTGGCGCTCCTGCCGCGTTCATGACCCCGACTCGTCCAGCGATGCCTGGCAGAGCGGGCACCGGCGACCCGGAGCGACCACCATCGAGGCGGCGAGCACGGTCCTGCCGCACATCGCGGGGTAGCGGCCCGCACCGGAGACGAGGCCCGCTTCGTAGCGGCGGTAGGCCACGAGGTGTGCGGTGTCGTCCGCCGCACTCACCACCTGGACGAACGCTGCCCCGAGCCGCACCCGACGCACTCCGCTCAGGCCCTGGCGGGCACGACGCCGAGGAGTGTGTAGGACGTTCGGCCCGCCCGCCGCTGAGCCTCGAAGACCCAGGCCGTGAGCTTCTCGGCGCCCATCGTCTCGGCGATGGCGAAGGCGGCGACCCGACTTCCCGCCGAGTTCAGCCGCACGACCTCGCATGACTTCCCGTCCGGGTCGCGCTCCGTCCGTCGTCCCTGGACCTCGTACGTGGTCGCCACGGTCGCCTCCTGCCGTTGGGCTCTCCGATGGACGCAGGACCGGCGACCGGCATCGGGGGACAGGTCACCGGTCCTGCGAGAGCTCATCGTTGTGGAAGGTGGATGACGTCGCCATGTCTCTCCATGAGACTCTCGAACGTGCGGGCGTCCTGGCGCGAGCAAGATCACGCACCGGGACGGTCGCATCCCGATGACTCACCATGAGACACTCCGGAGGTGGCCATGAGCGGGGGCGGCTCGTTAGTCGTTCGACGGCAGCTCGGTTCCAAGCTGCGCGCATTGCGGCTCAAGTCGGGCAAGAAGGTCGCCGACGTGGTCGAGGCGCAGATCGCCTCCCGCGCGACGGTGAGCCGCATCGAGGCTGGGCAAACGCCGGTGAAGATGGCGACCGTCATGGCGTTGTGCTGGCTCTACGGAGCGGACAGGGACACCACCGACGAGCTCGTGGCGTTGGCGCCGGGGACGCAGCAGGAGGACTGGACCGAGCTGTACGCGCAGGCCGTGCTGCCCGACTGGTTCGGGCTCTACATCGGTCTGGAGCAGACCGCCGCATCGCTGCGCTGCTTCGACCCCGAACTGGTGCACGGGTTGTTGCAGACCGAGGACTACGCCCGGGCCGTCATCGGCGCCGACCCGCGGTTGACGACTGACGTCGTCGAGGAGCGGGTGCGGTTCCGGATGGACCGCCAGCGCCGCATCTTCGCCCGGCAACCAGACCTCACGATCCTGCTCGGTGCTGGCGCCCTCTCCCTGGTCGTCGGCTCATCCGACGTCATGGCCGCTCAGGTGGCGCACATCCGCGAGCTTGTCGACAGCGGAGCTGCCGAGATCCGGGTGCTGCCGTGGTCGGTGGGCGCCTACCCGATGCGGGGCAGCTTTGCGATATTGGGCTTCGAAGGCGGCGAAGATCCCACCGTGACGTTCGTCGAGTTCTCGATGGGCGCGCGCTACGTCGAACATCCGAACCAGGTCCGCGAGTACGAGGACGTGTTCGCAGACCTGCTCGGCAAGGCCATATCGATCGAGGAGTGGATTCCATGACTGGTGACACGGGCTGGATCAAGGCGAGCGCGAGCAACGCGGACGGCTCGTGCGTGGAGCAGCGAGCCCACGACGGCATGATCGAGGTGCGCGACACCAAGGACCGGGGCGGGCCGGTGCTGCGGTTCACCCGCGCCGAGTTCGCGGCGTGGCTGGACGGTGCGCGTGGCGGCGAGTTCGACCACCTGCTCGGCGGCGCCTGATCGGTGACCGGGCGGGGCAGAGCCACGCCCAGCCGGCACAACCGCTCGGGGGGGACCGCTACCGCGCTAGGGTCGGTCCGGAATCATCCGATCGAGTCAGGGGATGCAGTGGGCGACGACGGTTCCCTCGACCTGCAGACCGACGTCCCGCACGGCGCGCGGATCTGGAACTACTGGTTGGGCGGCAAGGACAACTACGCCGCGGACCGCGCCGTGGGTGACGCCGTGCGGGAGGTGTTCCCGCAGATCGCGGACATGGCGGTCAAGTCGCGGCAGTTCCTCGTGCGCAGTGTCCGCTTCCTCGCCGACGAGGCCGGGATCACCCAGTTCCTCGACATCGGAACCGGGCTGCCGACCATGCAGAACACCCACGAGATCGCCCAGACGGTGCGGCCGTCGGCACGAGTCGTCTACGTCGACAACGATCCGCTGGTCCTGGCGCATGCGCGGGCCTTGCTGACGAACGTGAGCTCGGAGGGCGCGACGGCCTACATCGACGCCGACTACAACCGCCCGGACCAGATCATCGACCAGGCGAAGGCGACCCTGGACTTCGACCAGCCGATAGCGGTGCTGTTCATGGGCGTCTTCGGCTACGTCGAGGACGCGGCCGACGCGGATGCCGTGGTCAAGCGGGTCATGGCCGAAGTCCCGTCCGGTAGCTACCTGGTGTTGATGGATGCCAGCGACACCAGCGACGAGGTACGGGCGGCGGCCAAGGCCCAAGCCGACATGGGGTCGCCGTACCGGCTCTTCGCCGTCGACGAGATCGCGCACTGGTTCGAGGGCCTGGAGCTGGTGGAGCCGGGACTGGTGCCGATCACCCATTGGCGGCCGGGCCAGATCGAGGTCGGTCAGCTCGAGCACTTCGACGCTTACGGCGGCGTCGCCCGCAAGCCCTGACCGAGCCGCGGCCGCGCCGCCGGCGGGGTGGTGTTGCGCCGCGGTCGGCGAGCGTCGAGCATCGTGGGATGGCGCGCTACCACGTGACCGTGGTGTCCGGGGACCCGTCGCGGACGGCCGCGGAGGTCGCCGCCGCAGCCGGCGCGGAGGTGATCCGCAAGATGACCGTGGCGGACGGGGTTGCGGCGCTCGCCACCGACGAGCAGATCGGATCGCTCACCGCTGCCGGGGCCACCGTGCACCGGCACGCCGACCTCGCCGAGGAGCGCACCCAGCGGCTCGCCGAGGTCGGCGAGGGCGACCGGTACGCCGAGGCGCTGCGCCGGCTGGCCGGACGCTGACGTGCCCTACCTCAACGTGGTGGAGGTCGAGTCGGCGCTGCAGGTCGTCGCGGCCACGCATCCGGGGTTCACCGAGCTGGTGACGCTGCCGCATCGGACGTGGGAGAACCGGGTCTGCCGCGCGGTGCGGGTGGCTGCCGACCTGGCGACGGCGCGGCCCACGGTCGTCCTCGTGGCGGGCGTGCACGCCCGGGAGTGGGGCGGCCCGGACATCCTCGTGTCGTTCCTGGAGCGGCTCACCGCGGCGGCTGCCGCCGGTGCGGACATCTCCCTGCCCGGCTACCGGGTGTCGGTGGCGGACGTCGAGCGGATCGTCGCAGGCTTGGACTTCGTGGTGTTCCCGCAGGTCAATCCGGACGGGCGGGCGTACTCCATGCGCCCGGACGGTGACGAGCTGTGGCGCACCAACCGGCGCCCGCCGCCGGTCGGCGGGGTGGACGTGAACCGCAACTACGACTGGCTGTGGGAGTTCCGCCGCCACTTCGACCCGCGCGCACTCGCCCGCGGCGAGGTGTCGGTGTCCGATGCGCCGGGCCAGGACACCTACCACGGTCCGGGCGCGTTCTCCGAGCCGGAGACCCGCAACGTCGCGTGGCTGGTCGACCGCTACCCCACCACCCGCTTCCTCGTCGACGTGCACAGCTTCTCCGAGCTGATCCTCTATCCGTGGGGCGACGACGACAACCAGTCCACCGAGCCCGAGCAGAACTTCCGCAACCCCGCCTTCGACCGCCGCCGTGGCCTGCTCGCCCAGAACGGGCACCCCGATGCCCGCCGCTACGGCGAGTACCTCGACCCCGCGCACCGCCGGCACCTGATCGAGATCGGGGAGCGGATGCGCGAGGCCGTCGCCTCGGTCAACGGCCGCCGCTACACCGTTCAGCAGGGTGCGCGGCTCTACGGCACCTCGGGCACGTCCGAGGACTGGGCGTTCGCCCGGCACATCCTCGACCCGGCACGGCCGGTGATCTACCCGTACACCGTCGAGTTCGGCCGCGAGCGCCCGGGCGACGTGGCGGGGAGCTTCCACCCCCGGTACGCGGAGATGGAGCTGATCATCGACGAGGTCGTGGCCGGGCTGCTGGAGATGTCCCTCGCCGGGTTGGACCGGCTGGCCGCCGAGCAGCTCCCGTAGGCCACGTCCACGCCGGCTCGGGGCGCGCCCGAGCTCTGCGCACGGATGACGAGCGCACCCGATGGGCGTGGCCGCGATCGGATCGGTGTCGTCGGCGGGCTAGCGGATCCGGCGCCCGGTCTCGGCGCACGAGTAGCCGCCGAGCCCCTCCACCTCGGTCCGGAAATCGGGCTGCTCCAGCAGCGCCCAGAGCGGGGCGAGCAGGTCCTGCTCCACCGCCGCGGCGCGCAGCACGAGGTCGTAGGGCTCGCGCGCGACCGGGACGAACTCCAGCCCGAACGCCCGGGCGGCCGCCCGGATGCCCAGGCCGGTGTCGGCGCGGCCGGCGGCCACGGCCGCGGCGACGCCGAGGTGGGTGTGCTCCTCCCGGGAGTAGCCGCCGACCGCGGCCGGGTCGATGCCGCGGCGGCCCAGCTCGTGGTCGAGCAGGACGCGGGTGCCGGCGCCGCGCTGGCGGTTGACGTAGCGCAGGTCGGGGCGGACGAGGTCGTCGACGCCGGCCAGGCCCAGCGGGTTGCCGGGGGCGACCAGCAGGCCCTGGTCGCGGTGCACCAGCCGGACGACGGCCAGGTCGGCGTCCGGGCCGAAGATCCGGTCGAGGTAGGGCAGCGTGTACTCGCCGGTCGCCGGGTCGAGCAGGTGCGAGCCGGCCAGGTGGCACCGGCCGTCGCGCAGGGCGACCAGCCCGCCGAGCGACCCGACGTTGGACGAGGCGAGGGTGACCAGCGGGTCGCGCGCGCGCAGCGCGGAAGCGGCGACGTCGAGGACGAGGTCGTGCGAGCCGATGGCCACGATCGTCCGGGCGATGTCGCCGAGGCCGCGCAGCAGCTCGACCCGCACCTCCTCGCCGGCGTGGTGGCCCTCCACCCCGGCCGGCACGACGAGCAGCCCGTCGGCGCGCACCAGTGAGGTCAGCACACCCGCCGCGCGTGGCAGGGGAGTGGCGACGACCTCGTCGCCGACGCGTCCGAGCCGGACGCGCACCCAGTCGTCGGAGCCGATGGCCGAGGCCAGCTTGCGGGCGAGCCGGGCGGTGGTCGAGGGGCGCTCCCGGGGCGCTGCGCCCTCCAGCGCGGCCAGCAGCGGCGCGGCGAAGATGTCGAAGGTCAGCGAGGCGGAGACGGGGTAGCCGGGGGCGCCCAGGATCGGGGTCGCGGGTTCGCCGGCCGCGGCGCCGAGCACCGTGCCCAGCACGACGGGGTGCCCGGGCCGCACGGCCACCCCGTGCACGGCGAGCGAGCCGGCCGCGTCCACCACGCGGGCGGTGTAGTCGTCGCGGCCGGCGCTCGACCCGGCGATCAGCACGACCAGGTCGGCGTCCCGGGCGGCCTCGCGCACGGCCGCGGTGATCAGCTCGGGGTCGTCGGCGACGATGTCGGTGGTCCGCGGGTCGCAGCCGATCTCCGCGGCCTGGGCGGCCAGCATCAGCGAGTTGGTGTCGGCGATGTCGCCGGGTCCGAGGTCGGCGCCGACCGGGCGGATCTCGTCGCCGGTGGGGATGATCACCACCCGGGGCCGGCGCCGGACGGCCAGCTCGACCGCGCCGGCGGCGGCGCACGCGGCGATGTCGACCGGGCGCAGCCGGTGCCCTTCGGGCAGCAGCAGTTCGGTGGCGCTGATGTCCTCGCCGATCGAGCGGACGTGCTGGTAGGGCGGCACGGCGGCGCGCAGCTCGGCCCGGCCGTCCGGGGTCCGGTGCACGTGCTCGCGCATGACGACGGCGTCGTAGCCGGCCGGGAGCGGATCACCGGTGTCGACGACGTCGAAGTCGGCCAGCCGGACCGGCGTCGTCTCCGCGGCGCCGACGGTGTCCGCGGCCAGGACCGCGATCCCGTCCATCGCGGCGGAGTCGAAGGCGGGCGAGGAGCGGCGCGCCCACACCGACTCGGCGGTGACCCGCCCCAGCGCCTCGGCCACCGGCACCCGCACCACGTCCACCCGCGGCGGGCACCCGGCGGCCGCGCACGCCTCCCGCCACGCCCGCCGGGCCTGCTCGGCGGGGATGTCCGACACGAACGGCGACCCCATGCCCGGACCGTATCCGTCGAGAACGAAGTTGCCGTGATCAACAGGCCCTGTCGATCACGACAGCTTCGTTCTCGACGGGGTCACGGGCAGGGGTCACGGGTAGAGGGTGACGGTGAGTTCGGTGCCGGCGTCGAGGCCGGTGGCGGGCTCGGGGACGATCACGTAGCCGTCCGCGCGGGCCAGCACCGAGAGCAGCGCGGAGGGGCCGAAGAGCGGCTCGGCCGTGGGGATCGGGGTGCCGTCGCGCACGGCGACCTGCACGATGTCCAGCCGGCCGGTGGCCGAGGCCAGGTCGCGGCCCAGCCGGGCCCGGACGGTGGGCTGCGGCGGTGGGTGCTCGCAGCCGGCCAGCCGCCACACCAGCGGGACGCCGACCAGCCGGAACACCACCAGCGCGGACAGCGGGTTGCCGGGCAGCCCGACCAGGGGGACGCCCGCGCACTCGGCCAGCAGCGTCGGCTTGCCGGGCTTGACGGCCAGGCCGTGGCACCAGATGTCGCCGAGCGCGGCCACCGCTGCGGCGGTCTCGTCGCGGGCTCCGACCGACGACCCCGCCGAGACGACGACCAGGTCGGCGTCGGTGAGCGCGGCGCGCAGCGCGGACTCCAGGGCAGCGCGGTCGTCCGGCACGATGCCGATCGCCACCGGCTCTCCGCCGGCGTCGCGGATCAGCCCGGCCAGCGCCGTTGCGGTGGCGTCGCGCACCTGTCCGGCCGCGAGCGTCGCGGTCTCCGGGGGCACCACCTCGTCGCCGGTCGAGATGATCGCCACCCGCGGGCGGGCGTGCGCCGCCACCGCGGTCACCCCGGCCGCGGCCAGGAACCCCAGCTGCGGGGCGCGCAGCGGCCGCCCGGCGCGCACCAGCACGTCGCCCGCCGCGGCGTCCTCGTCGGCGCGGACCAGCCCGGCCCCCGGCGCCACCGGCCGGGTCACCTCGATGGTGCCGGGCATGGTCTCGGCGGTGTACTCGACCATGACCACCGCGTCCGCGCCGTCGGGCAGCACCGCGCCGGTCGGGACGGCCACGCACTCGCCGTCGGACACCGCGACCGTGGGCGCGGCGCCCATCCGCACCGCCCCGGCCAGGTCGACGTAGGAGGGCAGGCTCTCGGAGGCGCCGTAGGTGTCGGCCGCGCGGACCGCGTAACCGTCCACGGTGGACCGCGCGAAGCCGGGTATGGCCGCCGGGGCGCGCACGTCGACGGCCGGCACCCGGTGCAGCGCCTCGGCCAGCGCGACCGTCTCGACGGCGGTGCGGCGCGCGGGCCGGAACCCGGCCAGCGCCTCGCCCACCGTCAGCGCGGTGAAGAACTCGCGGGACGCTCTGTTCACGGTTCGCTCGCGAGCTCGCTCAGCGGTCCGGCTGGTCCTGCGCGCCCTCGGGCCGGGGCTGCGACCGGGCCGCCGCGCCGCCCTTGTTCAACCCGAGCACGCTCACCACCGGCCCGAGCGCGACCTGCCCGAGCCCGCAGATGGAGGTCTTGCGCATGACCTCCTCCAGGCGCACGATGTGCGCCCGCTGGTCCTCGTCGAGCTCGGAACCGGTCTCGACGACGTCGCGCAGGATCGAGTGGGCCTTGGTCGAGCCCACCCGGCACGGCACGCACTTGCCGCACGACTCGTCGCGGAAGAACCGCAGCACGTTGGTCGAGGCGGCGAGCAGGTCGGTGCCCTCGGCCAGCACGACCAGCGCGCCCGAGCCGAGCATCGTGCCGTGCTCCGCCGCGGTGCCGAAGTCCAGCGGCATGTCCAGCTCGTCGGGCCCGATGAAGTTCGACGACGCCCCGCCCGGCTGCACCGCGCCGACCTCCCGGCCGCCGCTGACGCCGCCGGCCAGCTCGATCAGCTCGCGGACGGTGCTGCCCATCGGCACGCAGTAGACGTCGGGGCGCTCGACGTGCCCGGAGACGGCGAAGAACTTCCAGCCCACCGAGTCGCCCGCACCCTGGTCGGCCCACCACTGCGCGCCGCGCTGCAGGATGACCGGCACGTCGGCGAGGGTCTCCACCGAGTTCATCAGCGTCGGGCGGCCGTGCAGGCCGTAGTTGCCGGGGAACGGCGGCTTGTTGCGCGGCTCGCCGCGGTGGCCCTCCATGCACTCCAGCAGCGCGGTCTCCTCGCCGAGGATGTAGCCGCCGGGGGAGACGAACACCTCCACGTCCAGCCGCCGCCCGCTGCCGCAGGCGTCCGGACCGGTCACGCCCGCCGCGCGCAGCGCGTCCAGCTCGGCGCGCAGGACGTGCTCCTCGGGCCCGTACTCGTGGCGGATGAACACCCAGCCCCGCTCGGCGCCGACCACCGCCATCCCGAGCAGCAGGCCCTCCAGCACCAGGTGCGGCTGGGTGGCCAGGATCTGGCGGTCCTTGAACGTGCCGGGCTCGGACTCGTCGGCGTTGCAGATCACGTACTTGACGCCATCGACGCTGCCCCCGGGCTGCGCGTCCCGGACCAGGCGCCACTTCTGCCCGGTCGGGAAGCCCGCGCCGCCCATCCCGCGCAGGCCGGAGTCCTTCAGCGTCTGCAGGACCGTGTCCGGGTCGAGCTCGCCGGCCAGCAGCGCCCGCAACGCGGTGTACCGCTGCGCCACCCCGGATCCCGCCGGATACGGGTCGTTCGGCCACGGCTCGGTGCGCTGCTCCGCCGGCGCGGCGCCGACGTCGCCGGCCCGCGCGTCGGCGACCAGCGCGTCGGCGTCCTGGACAGCGGCCGGGCGCTCGTTGACCGCCACCGCCGGCGCCGTGTCGCAGCGGCCCAGGCAGGACACCTCGACCAGCTCGACCTCGGCGTCCTCGCCGTAGCGGGCCCGCAGCTCGGCCAGCCGGGCCTCGCCGTCGCGCAGGAAGCACGGCAGGTCGTGGCAGACGTGCAGGGCCACCTTCGCCGGCGGCTCGGTGCGGAAGTGCGGGTAGAACGAGATCAGGCCCTCGATCTCGTAGAGCGGGCGCCGCGCCTCGCGGGAGAGCTCCTCGAGCTCCTCGCGGGGCAGCCAGCCCAGCCGGGCCTGGATCGCGTTCAGCGCCGGGATCAGCGACGGGCCGGGGAACTTCCCGGCCCGCCCCTCGACCCCGGGCACCCGCCGCGCCCGGACCTCGGCCGCCCGGTCGGTCAGTTCGGTCACACCCGCACCCCCAGCGGCTCGACCTGGATCGCGCAGAACTTGAACTCCGGGATCTTGCCGTAGGGGTCGATCTCGTCGATGGTCAGCAGGTTGGCCGCGGCCGCCCGGAAGTGGAACGGGATGAAGCAGTTGCCCAGCTGCGCGCGGTGCGAGATGCGCACCTGCAGCTCGATCACGCCCCGCCGGGAGCGCACCCGCGCCGTCTCACCGTGCGCCAGGCCGCGGTCGGCGGCGTCCTTCGGGTGCATGTAGACCTCGGCCACCGGGGAGATCGCGTCGAGGGCGAACGAGCGCCGGGTCATCGAGCCGGTGTGCCAGTGCTCCAGCAGCCGCCCGGTGTTGAGCACCAGCGGGTAGTCGGCGTCGGGCAGCTCCCTGGGCGGCAGCCACTGCGCGGGCACGAGGTGGGCGAGCCCGTCGTCGGTGTTGAACTTCTCGTCGAACATGACGATCGTGCCGTCGCTGTGCTCGGGGTCGTCGTTCGGGTAGAGCTTCCCGGACAGCCCGAGGTTGTCGTGGTGCAGGTTCCGGTAGGACGGCATCAGCGCGACCATCTCGTCGAAGACCTCGCTGGGCGCGCCGTAGTCCCAGTCCAGGCCGACCCGGCGGGCGATGTCCTGGACGATCTCCCAGTCCGGGCGGGCCTGCCCGGGCGCGTCCATCACCTTGCGGCCGAGCTGCACCCGCCGGTCGGTGTTGGTGTAGGTGCCGTCCTTCTCCAGGTACGACGTCGCCGGCAGGACGACGTCGGCGAACTCGGCGGTCTCGGTCAGGAAGATGTCCTGCACGACCAGGAAGTCCAGCGCGGACAGCGCCTTGCGCACCTTGTTGATGTTCGGGTCGGACAGGAACGGGTTCTCGCCCAGCATGTACATGCCGCGCACGCCGTCGGGCTCGAGCACCGAGCCGATGATCTCGGTGACGGTGAGCCCGCGGTTCGGGTTGAGCGGGGTGCCCCAGGCCTGCTCGAACCGGCGCTGCGCGGCGTCCCGGTCGACGCCCTGGTAGTCGGGGTAGAACATCGGGATCAGCCCGGCGTCCGAGGCGCCCTGCACGTTGTTCTGCCCGCGCAGCGGGTGCAGCCCGGTGCCCGGGCGCCCGACGTTGCCGGTGATCGAGCACAGCGCGATCAGGCAGCGGGCGTTGTCGGTGCCGGTGGTGTGCTGGGAGATCCCCATCCCCCAGTAGACGACCGCCGCGCCGGCCTCGCCCCAGGTGCGGGCGACCTCGCGGATGGTGTCGGCGTGCACGCCGGTGATCTGCGTGGCGCGCTCCGGCGGGTAGTCGGCCACCGTGCGGGCCAGCTCGTCGTAGTTCGACGTGCGGTTCGCGATGAAGTCCCGGTCGATCAGGCCGAGCCGGATGATCTCGTGCATGACCGAGTTGTAGAACGCCACGTCGGTGCCCGGCTTGAGCTGCACGAAGATGTCGGCGTGCTCGGCGACCGTGGACGCCCGCGGGTCCACGTAGATCACCTTGGTGCCGCGGCGGCGGGCCTGCTTGAAGAACGAGCTGGCCACCGGGTGGTTCGCGGTCGGGTTGGAGCCGGTGATGATCACGCAGTCGGCGTTCGCGACGTCGCCGTAGGTGGTCGACACCGCCCCGGAGCCGACGCCCTCGAACAGCGCGGCCACCGACGAGGCGTGGCAGAGCCGGGTGCAGTGGTCGACGTTGTTGGTGCCGAAGCCGGTGCGGATCAGCTTCTGGAAGAGGTAGGCCTCCTCGTTGGAGCACTTCGCCGAGCCGAACCCGGCGATCGCCTCCGACCCGCGCAGCGCGTGGATCTCGCGCAGGCGGCTGGCGACCAGGTCCAGCGCCTCCTCCCAGGTGGCCTCCCGGAAGTGCGGCAGCACCTCGTCGTAGTCGACCAGGCCGCCGGGCTTGCGCTTGCCGCCGCGCTTGTCACCGGGCTTGCGGCGGCCGCCGCCGCTGCGCTCGCCGCCCTCGACCCGGCCCCGGTCGTTCCGGCTGTCGCCGCGGACGTCGGCGGACAGCGGGCCCTTCGGGTACGCCGCGTCGACCCGGATCAGCGGGACCGTCAGGCGTTGCGGGGAGGCCGCGTAGTCCCAGCCGTAGCGGCCCTTGACGCACAGCCGGCTCTGCGAGCCGGGCTGGTCGCGGCCCTCGGCGAAGGAGATCGCGTCGCGCTCGCGGTCGACGTAGTAGGTCAGCGCACAACCGACCCCGCAGTACGGGCAGACGCTGTCGACGGCGTCGAGCTCCTCGCGCGGGCGGATGGGGATGCCGCGGATGGGCTTGTTGGTCAGCGCGCCGGTCGGGCAGGCCTGCACGCACTCCCCGCAGGTGACGCACGAGCTGGACCCCATCGGGTCGTCCAGGTCGAACGCGATCCGGGTCGCGTAGCCCTTGCCGGAGCGACCGATGACGTCGTTGCCCTGGATGTCGTCGCAGGCCCGCACGCAGCGGTCGCACAGGATGCAGGCGTCGTGGTTGACGTCGATGACCGGGTTCGACGAGTCGACGCCCCGCCCGGAACCGCACGGCAGCTCGGTGGTCTCCCGGGCCACCCCGAAGCCGTCGGCCAGCTCCAGCAGCAGGTTGTCGCGGGTCGTGGTGTCCTTCGGGTCCTCGGCGCGCGGTGGCTGGTCGGAGACCAGCAGTTCGGTCAGGGTGGCGCGGCTGCGCTCCAGCTCCGGGGTGGAGGTCCTGACCTCCATGCCGTCCTCGCAGGGGCGCACGCAGGCGGCGGCGAAGACCCGCCCGCCGGTGTCCACGACGCACATTCGGCAGACCCCCACGGGGTCGTAGCGCTCGTCGTGGCAGAGCACCGGGATGTCGACGCCGATCTGCTTGGCCGCGTCGTAGATGGTGGTGCCCTCGGGCACCGTCACCTGCCGCCCGTCGATCTTGGCGGTGAGCGTGCGCACCGTCGTGCGCGGCTCCTGCACCGCTGTCATGTCGACCCCCAACCAGTTGTGCACACCGCAGACCGTCCGGCCGCCGCAGCCGCTCCGGCGGATTGTCGACGCTCACCCACCCAGCAGCAACGCCGCTTCCGCCTCCCGGGTGGGGCGTCCCTGCTCGTCGAGGCCGCGCTCGGCGTAGTAGCCGGCCACCATCGCCCGCAGCCGGTCGGCGGTGAGCGCGGCGACCCGACCCGATCCGAGCTGCAGCGGGGTCTCCAGCATCCGGCGGGGCAGCGTGTCGTCCGCGGCCGTCGCGCCCTCGCGCTGGTTGAACACCCGCTTGGCCAGCACGATCCGGCGCGCCGTGGCGCGCAGCTCGTCGGCGTCGACGGCCCAGCCGGTGACCGCGCGCAGCAGCGCGGCCCACTCGGTGAAGGGCTCCTCGAACACCCCGCGCAGGAACTTGCACAGGATCATCGAGTCCATCACCGCCGCCCGGTCCTCGGTGCCGACGGCCGCCACGACCTGGGCGGCACCCCCGTTGAGCCGGTCGTGCTCGCCGGACAGGTCGGCCTCGTAGGCGCCGGAGCGGTTGTGGTCGGCGCCGCGCGAGTTCACCGCCAGCCCCAGCGCCATCGCCTGCAGCGTGCGCGGCTCGTATCCGGGCAGCTCCAGGCCCTTGACCTGGGGCGCGAAGTCGATCGAGCGGCCGCCGACGACCCCGGCGGCTCGGCGCGACCCCTGGGCCAGCAGCTCGCCCAGCCCCGGCTCCCGGGAGCCGATCATGTCCAGCGCCCGCAGCAGCGCGGCGCCGTCGCCGAAGCGCAGCCACGGGGCGTCGATCAGCCCGCGCTCGGCGCACTCCATCGCCCACGCGACGGTGCCGCCGGCCGAGATCGTGTCCAGGCCCAGCTCGTCGCAGCGGGCGCTGGCGGCGAACACGTCGTCCGGGTCGGCGACCCCGCACAGCGGGCCGAGCGCGAACACGTTCTCGTACTCCATGCGCTGCTGGCCGCCGCCCTTGCGGGAGTAGATGTGCTCGCAGCCGATCGAGCAGGACGCGCACGAGTTCCGGGCCACCCCGCGCAGCTCGTGCAGCTCCTCGGCGGCCAGCCGCGGCGCGCCGTCGAACGTGGCGGCGGTGAAGTTGCGGGTGGGCAGCGTCGAGACGGCGTTGAAGGCCAGCAGGTTGGCCAGCGTGCCCAGCTCGCGGTACTTCGCCGTGGCCGGGCCGAAGCTGCGCGCGCGCAGGTCCTTCGCCGCGGCCAGCACGGCCGCCTGGTCGGCGACGTCCACGCGGGTGGCCGAGCGGACCAGCACGGCCTTGATGTTCTTGGCCCCCAGCACCGCGCCCAGCCCACCGCGGCCGGCGTGCCTGCCGTCGTGGCTGATCGTGGCGTAGCGGACCCGCCGCTCCCCGGCCGGCCCGATCGCGGCGGTCTGCCAGCCGCGCCCGAACCGCTCCCGCACGGCGTCCTCGGTCTGCGCCGCCGGTAGGCCGGCCAGCTCCGGGGCGGGTTCGAGACGCGCGCCGTCCCCGTCGACGAGCAGCACCGACAGCTGCGCCGCCCGCCCGCGCACGACGATCGCGTCGTTCCCGGTCAGCTTGCCGGCGATGGCGAACCGGCTGGACGCCAGCGCGTCGGTGAGCAGTCCGGTGAGCGGGGACTTGGCCACCACGGCGAACTTCGCGCTGGTCGTCAGCGGGGTGCCGACCAGCGGGGAGAACACGAACGCCAGCGGCGCGTCCGGGCCCAGCGGATCGACGCCGGGCGGGGCCAGCCGGTGCAGCAACCAGGTACCCAGGCCGACCCCGCCCAGGTAGGCGCGCAGGACGGCGTCGTCGAGGGGCAGCGGCGCGCTCGTCGCCACGCGGTCCCCGACGTCGATGACCAGGGCCCGCCCGAAGTACCCACCGGCCGGCACAGCCCCGAGGGTAGGCGCCCTCAGCCGCCGGCGTCGGCCGACAGGAAGGCGACCGTGTCGCCGGGGACGAGCGGCAGGTGCGCATCGCGGGTCATCTGGTCGCCGTTGACCGCCGCGACGACGTGCCGGTCCAGGGTGATCCCCACCCCTGCGGCGGCGGCCCCGAGGGAAGCCGCCCGGACGGTGCGCGGCCCCCGCTGCCCCCCGCCGGCCAGCGCCCCGAACCGCTCGACCACGATCTCGGGCTCCGGCCGGGCGCGGGCCGCCGCGTAGTCGTCGGGCTCGTTCACGTTGACCAGCGAGTCCAGCGCCGGGTCGTGCCGGGCCAGGTCGGGATCGGCCAGCAGGGCGTCGTCGTCGAGTCGGACGACCTCGCAGTGCCGGAACAACATGCCCGGTCGCAGGTCGCCCTCGCCCAGCAGCTCCTCCACCAGCCCGGCCAGCGAGGTCCGGTAGCCGGCGGCCATCGGCTGCCGGTAACCACGCGCCACCGGCAGCACCACGTCCGCGTGCCGGTCGGCGAACCCGCCCAGTACCCGCCGGACCAGCGCCGGGTGCAGGAACGGGAGGTCGGTCGAGCACACGAACGCCACCGGCGCGCGCTCACCCACCGCACCCAGGCCGGTCGCCAACCCCCGCATCGGCCCCAACCCTTCGACCGGGTCGGCCACCACCTCCGTGCCCGGTGGCAGCTCGGGCAGGTCCTGTCCGGGTGCGGCGACGACCAGCACGGGCCCGTCGACGACCCGGGCGAGCAGGCCGGTGGTGCGCCGCAGCAGCGTCGAGCCGTGCCACTCCAGGGCGGCCTTGGGGCGTCCCATCCGGGAGGACCGGCCCCCGGCGAGGACGACGCCGGCTGCTGCTGCGGGCCTGACCACGGGCCGATGATAGTGAGGAGTCCGGTCCCATCCGGTGATCGACGGGTCGATCGGAACGACAACGCCCCAGCGGCGGCACCGTCGCTCAGGCACACCCCCGGGCCCGGGCGAGCAGCAGATCACGCTCGCGTTCGTTGGCCGTGAGTCCGGCGGCCCGCTCGAACTCGGCCCGGGCCGCGGCCGGCCGGCCCAGCTTGGCCAGCAGGTCGCCGCGGACGCTCGGCAGCAGGTGGTAGTCGTCCAGCCGTCCGCGGAGCCGGTCGACCAGCTCGAGGGCGGCCGCCGGACCGTCGGCCATCGAGACGGCGACCGCCCGGTTCAGCTCGACGACCGGCGAGGGCGCCACCCGGGCCAGCACGGCGTAGAGCGCGGCGATCCGCGGCCAGTCGGTCGCGTCGGCCGTCCGGGCCCGGGCGTGCACGGCGGCGATCGCGGCCTGCACGGCGTACGGCTCGGCGCCGCCGCCCGACCGCTCGGCCCGGGCCAGGCCGGCCAGACCGCGCTGGATGAGCAGCTGGTCCCAGCGGCCGCGGTCCTGGTCGAGCAGGGTGACGACGGCGCCGTCCGGGCCGGTGCGGGCCCGCAGCCGGGAGGCCTGCAACTCCATCAGCGCCAGCAGCCCGTGCACCTCGGATTCGTCCGGCACGAGCGCGGCCAGGATCCGGCCCAGCCGCATCGCCTCGTCGCACAGCGCCGGCCGCACGAGGTCCTCGCCCGCGGTGGCCGAGTAGCCCTCGTTGAAGACGAGGTAGACCACGGCCAGCACCGAGGCCAGCCGGGGCGCCAGCTCGTCCGCACCGGGCGGCTGGAAGCCCACCCGCGCCGCGGTCAACGTGCGCTTGGCCCGGACGATGCGCTGGGCCATGGTCGTGGTGGGGACCAGGAACGCGCGCGCGATCTCGTCGGTGGTGAGGCCGGCCAGCATCTTCAGGGTCAACGCGGCCTGCGCCTCGGGCGTGAGCACCGGATGGCAGGCGGTGAACATCAGCCGCAGGACGTCGTCCTCGACCGGCTCGGGCAGCGCGAGCTCGTCGGCCGCGGGCAGCTCGCGGCCGAGCAGCTCGACCTTGCCGGCCAGCGTGACGCTGCGGCGGATCTCGTCGACCGCCCGGCGCTTGGCCACGGTCATCAGCCAGGCGCCCGGACGGTCGGGGATCCCGGAGGTCGGCCACTGCTCGAGGGCGGCCACCAACGCCTCCTGGGCGAGGTCCTCGGCCCGTCCGACGTCGTGGACGAGCCGGGCCAGGCCGGCGATCAGGCGGGCCGCCTCGATCCGCCAGACCGCCTCGACGGCGCGGTGGGCGGCGGCGCTGGTCACTCCGCGGAGGTAACCGCACGGCCGCCCACCCGCGCAACCGGCTAGCCGTGCTGCTCGGCCCCCGTGGCCTCCATCCGGGCCACCCGCTCGCGCTGCTCGCCGGTCAGCTCGTCGCCGAAGTCCTCGGGTTCGACGAACGGCCGGATCTCGATCTCGAACCCCTCACCCATGGTGTTCGGGCAGCGCTTGAACCACTCGACGGCCTCCTGCTTCGAGCCGACCTCGACGATCCAGTAGCCGGCCACCAGCTCCTTGGTCTCGGCGAACGGCCCGTCGATCACCGTCCGCTCGGCGCCCGAGAACCGCACGCGGACGCCGGCGGAGCTCGGCTTGAGGCCGTCGGCCGCGAGCAGGATGCCGGCCTTGACCAGCTCCTCGTTGAAGGCGATCGCCGCCGCGAAGTCCTCGGTCTTCGGCGGCGTCCCGGCCTCGGAGTCCGCCGTCGCCTTCATCATCACCATGAATCGCATCGTCATCCCTGTGCTCTCGGCTGCCCGGGCCCCGCTCGTGGTGACCGGTTCGAACCCGCGGGCACCGGTGCGTCGAACGACCGGAGGCGGATTCGACATCGTCGTCGAACCAGTTCCGGGGACCGGCCGGAGAATTTCTGACCGGCCGATGTCCGGATCGGCGCGGTGGCGCGACGCATGTGGGCAAGGCACCCCACGAGCCGCACACCAGGAGCAGATCATGACCACGGCCCGCAACGCAGCCGCCCCCACCGCACCGCTCGTCGCCCGGCACGCGCCCGCACCGAGGGATCGGCGCCTGCTGATCTGCGGCATCCTGGCCGGCCCGGTGCTGCTCGGCACGGGTCTCGCCCAGGTGTTCACGCGCGCCGGGTTCGACCTGGAGCGGCACGCGCTCAGCCAGCTGGCCCTGGGTCCGTGGGGCTTCGTGCAGGTCGTCAACTTCCTCGTCACCGGGGCACTCGTCGTCGCGGCGGCCCGCGGGCTGCGCGGCGCGCTGGGTACGGGCGGGGCAGCGGCATGGGGTCCACGTCTGCTGGCCGGGTTCGGTGCCGGGATGCTCATCGCCGGCGTCTTCGTCGCCGACCCCGGCTACGGCTTCCCGGCCGGGACCCCGGACGGGCCGGGGCAGATCAGCTGGCACGGCGCCCTGCACGGGGTGGGCTTCGCGCTGGCCATGGTGTCGTGGACAGCGGCGATGATCGTGCTGGCGCGAGCCTTCGCGGTCCGCGGTGACCGTGCGCAGGCCGCGGTCTGCGTGGTGGCGCTGCTCGCTGTGGCGGCCGTGGCCACGGCGCCGTCGCTCGGATCGTTCGGCCTGCGTGCGATCGTGGTGTCGGCGGTCCAGTTGGCTGCCGTCGCGCTGCTCTGCGCCAGGGCCCGGCGAGCCGTGCGGCCGTCGGTCTGAGACCTCGGACCGGGAGACGCGATGGACCAGGAGACGACGACCGTGCAGTTCATGACCATGCTGAAGATGCGCGAGGACGCTGGAGCGCCGCCGCCGGACTTCTTCGAAGCGATGGGCAGCTACATCGCCAGGGTCGCCGCGAGCGGCAGGCTCATCACCACCGGAGGCCTCCTGCCGAGCTCCGCCGGGGCGCAGGTGCGGGCCACCGGGGGCGAGATCGTCCTCACCCACGGCCCGTTCACCGAGGCCACCGAGCTGGTCGGCGGCTACGCCGTCTTCGAGGTCGACTCCCGCGACGAGGCCATCGGGCTGGTGACGGAATTCGTGCAGCTGCACGTGGACCACTGGCCCGGCTGGCAGGGAGCCGCCGAGATCCGGCAGATCACGGAGCCGCCCGGGCGGTGACCGCGCCGCCCTCGGCGCGCCTTGCCCGCAGGGCGGTGCGCTGCTGGGATCAGCGGGTGAGCAGCGCGGATCAAGTGGTCGTGGCCACCTGGCGGGAGCAGTCCGCACGACTCGTCGGCGGCCTGCTCCGCCTGACCCGCGACCTCGACCTCGCGCAGGACCTCGCGCACGACGCCATGGTCGCGGCCCTGGAGCAGTGGCCGGCCACCGGCGTGCCGGACAACCCGGCCGCCTGGCTCATGGCCGTCGCCAGGCGCCGCGCCGTCGACCACTTCCGCCGTGCCGAGCGGCACGCCCGGGCCGAGACCCGGATCTCCCACGAGCTCCGTACGGCACACCAGGAGGAGCACCTGCCCGACCTGGCCGCGCAGATCGACACGGTGGACGACGACACCCTGCGTCTGATGCTGCTGACCTGCCACCCGGCGCTGACCGCCCAGTCGCAGATCGCCCTCACCCTCCGGCTGGTCGGCGGTCTCACCTCCCGCGAGATCGCCCGGGCCTTCCTCGTGCCGGAGGCCGCCGTCGTGCGCCGCATCACCCGGGCCAAGGCCACCTTGGCCCGGGTGGCACGCACCACCACCGACGACCGGTCGCCGTTCGACCTGCCCGGCCCCGCCGAGCGCCAGCAGCGGCTGCCCGCGGTCATGAACGTCGTCTACCTCGTCTTCACCGAGGGCTACGCCGCCACCGCCGGCGAGGACTGGATGCGCCCGGCGCTGTGCGACGAGGCCATCCGCCTGGGCCGGCTCGTGACCACCGTCTTCCCGGACGAGCCGGAGGCCTTCGGGCTGCTGGCGCTGATGTGGCTGCAGACCTCCCGGGTCGATGCGCGCACCGACAGCACCGGTGCGGCCGTGCGGCTGGAACAGCAGGACCGGCGCCGGTTCGACCACCACGCCATCGCTCGAGGTACCGACGCGCTCGGCCACGCACTGTCCGTCGGACCGCCCGGTCGGTACACCCTGCAGGCTGCCATCGCGGCCTGCCACGCCCGCGCCGCCGATGTGCAGGACACGGACTGGGCCACGATCGCCGGCCTGTACGACGCGCTCGCCCACCTGAGCGCCTCACCCATCGTGCTGCTCAACCGGGCCGTCGCCCACGCCATGCACTCCGGGCCGGACACCGGCCTGCGACTCGTGGACGAGCTCGCCGCGGCCCCGGGCCTGCGCGACCACCATCTCCTGCCCAGCGTGCGCGCCGATCTGCTGGCCCGGCTCGGACGTCATGCGGAAGCCCGGCAGGAGTTCCGGCGCGCTGCCGGGCTCGCCGCGAACACCCGGGAACGGGACCTGCTCCTCGGCCGCGCCGAGCCCGGCTAGAACTCCGGCCGGGCGGATCGAGAACCGGGGCAGCAGACGGCGATCAGGAGTCCTCGATCGATCTGCAGGTCCGCGCAGCCGAGCCTCGGTCCGGATCTCGTCCAGTCCGTGGCCGGCACGGACGCTCCACCGCGGAACGCGGCCGATCGCGTCCACTCGTCGCAGTGGCCCCTCGAACTCGGCGAGAGGTCATTCGGTGCCGGTCCGATGGCCGGAATCCAGAATCGAGGGCTACGTCATGGGGCGCGCTACGAGATCGGTGTCTCCCGAACCGGTGGAGCTGTGTGAGCTGGCGGCTTCACCCACTGCGGCGGCGCGCGGGCCGTGAAACCGCTGGTGGACAACTTCGGCGTGAGAGCCGGTGTCAATCCCGGCGTGGAACAGCGTCAGGTCTGGAGGGCCTTGCGGAACACGACCATGTCGTCGCCGGCCTCGAAGTAGTCGCGTACGCGGGCTTCTTCGTCGTAGCCGCGCGCGAGGTAGAACGCGCGAGCGCGGGCGAAGGCCGGCAGTGCCGAGGTCTCGATGACGAGCAGCCGCTGATCGCGGGCGCGGAGGTCCTCCTCGACGTGCCGGAGCAGCTCGGCCCCGCGGCCCTGCCGATGCAGGTCCTGTCGGACCCCGATCATGGTCAGTTCCCAGGTGCGGTCGGTGGCGGTGACGGGTTCGTAGTAGGCGACGGCGAGCAGGTTTCCGTCGGACTCGTCGACGACGCAGGTGTGGCCCTCCGCTTCACGGCCGGCGAAGTACTCCTTCAGCATCGTCTCCACGACGGAGGACTCTTCGGGGGTGAACAGCTCAGCGGCGACGGTGAGCGCGACGACGGCGGCCGTGTCGCGGTGGGTGACAGATCGGATCATGTCCAGGAACGTACTGTGCGATACACATTGGTCGAGAGGATTATGGGTGCGGACCGAACCGACGACGGCCAAGGCCGGGCGATCGTGGCGCGGGTGCTCGACGTGGCGTGTGAGCTGTTCGCCCGGCAGGGGATCCGCGCCACGACTCGCTCGTCGGGCCGGTCGGCGGACAGCAGACGCTCAGTGCGGAGGCCATGAACGCCGCACGCCAGCCACAGGCCCAAGGGCATGACGAGGTGCTGCGCATGCGGACTGATCGGGGACTTGGGTTCGCCCTACCCGGCGGCCCACGGTGGCCCGGCTTCGGAGTTCCCGGGGTCTTCGGCCACAGCGGGGCCAGTGGCTCGCTCGCCACGTCGCCTGCTCAGTGGTCGCGCGGATCGGCCGGCCGGTGCACTTCCACTCGTCCAGGCCGGGGAACGAGCCCATAATTGTTTCAAGGCGGCGCCTGCGGCGCCGCTCCCGGGGCTGCATCCGATGCCGCGTCAGCGCTCGCGCG
>DASQMQ010000025.1:0-10126 GCA_035645455.1 Pseudonocardia sp. | reverse complement strand
CAGGTCCGCGAAGGACTGGATGCCCTCCGGGTTGCCCGGCGCCGTGACGATCTGCAGGACGTTGGTGGCGAAGACCGTCGGCGGGCCCGCGGCGTCGCCGACGGTCCGCATGGTGGCGTCGCTGGCCGCGGCGAAGACGTCGGCGGGGGCGCCGTTGACGATCTGCTGGGCGAGGTCGGACGACGCGCCGAAGTTGAACCGCACGGTGACGCCCGGGTTGTCGGCCTCGAACCGCTCCCCGAGCGCGGTGAAGCTCTCGGTGAGCGAGGCGGCGGCGTAGACCGTCAGCTCGCGGTCGCCGTCCGGGCCGCCGGCGGCGGACCCGCAGCCGGCCAGCACCGCGACCAGCCCGGCCAGGGCGACGAGCCGCCTCACGACACCCCGCCCGGGGTCTCCACGACCACGGTCGTCGACTTGATCACGGCCACGGCCAGCACGCCCGGCTCCAGGCCCAGCTCGCGGACGGCCTCGCTGGACATCAGCGAGACGATCCGGTGCGGCCCGCACTGCATCTCCACCTGCGCCATCACCCGGTCCGTGACGACCGCGGTGACCAGCCCGACCAGCCGGTTGCGGGCCGAGCGCCGCACCCCCGACGGGTCGGGCGGCACGGTGGCCTGGTCGCGGGCGAACGCGGCCAGCTCGGCACCGTCGACGACCTTCCGGTTCGAGCCGTCGACCCGCACCGACAGCGCGCGGGCCTCGATCCAGCGGCGGACGGTGTCGTCGCTCACCCCGAGCAGTCGGGCGGCTTCGGAGATCCTGAATTGCGGCACAGCGACGACTGTAACTCCGCGGATGCGAGTTCAGCCATCGGGCCTGATCGTGTGGTTGAGTGCGGGCGTGGACTTCGAACACAGCGCCGCGGCTGCCGACTACACGAAGCGCATGCGCGCCTTCCTCGACGAGCGGGTGCTGCCGGCCGAGGCCGGGTACGACGCCTTCCGCGCCGAGCGCCGCGGGACCCCGCAGGAGTGGGACCTGCCGCCGGTGGTCGAGGAGCTCAAGGTCGAGGCCCGCTCCCGGGGCCTGTGGAACCTGTTCCTGCCGGCCGTGTCCGGGCTGTCCAACCTGGAGTACGCGGCGGTCGCCGAGGTGTCCGGCTGGTCGCCGGTGATCGCCCCGGAGGCGATCAACTGCCAGGCCCCGGACACCGGCAACATGGAGACCCTGCACCTGTTCGGCACCCCCGAGCAGAAGCAGGACTGGCTGGAGCCGCTGCTGGCCGGGGAGATCCGCTCGGCGTTCGCGATGACCGAGCCGGACGTCGCCTCCTCCGACGCGACCAACGTCCAGACCTCGATCCGCCGCGACGGCGACGACTACGTGATCAACGGCAAGAAGTGGTGGATCTCGGGCACCGCCGACCCGCGCTGCAAGATCTTCATCGTGATGGGCAAGACCGACCCGGACGCCCAGACCCACCGCCAGCAGTCGATGGTGCTGGTCCCCCGGGACACCCCGGGCCTGGAGATCGTCCGGCACCTGCCCACGTTCGGCTACCAGGACCAGCACGGGCACTCCGAGATCGCCTTCCACGACGTCCGGGTGCCGGTGACCAACCTGCTCGGCGAGGAGGGCGGCGGCTTCGCCATCGCCCAGGCCCGGCTCGGCCCCGGCCGCATCCACCACTGCATGCGGCTGATCGGGATGGCCGAGCGGGCCATCGACCTGATGGTCCGCCGGGCCCGGGACCGGGTGGCGTTCGGCCGCCCGCTGGCCGACCAGGGCGTGGTCCGCGAGCAGATCGCCCAGTCCCGGATCGAGGTCGAGCAGGCCCGGCTGCTGGTGCTCAAGACGGCCTGGCTGATCGACCGGTTCGGCGCCAAGGGCGCGGCCTCCGAGATCGCCGCGATCAAGGTGGTGACCCCGCGGATCGCCTGCGCGGTGATCGACCGGGCGCTGCAGGTGCACGGCGGCGCCGGGATGAGCGACGACGTGCCGCTGGCCTACTTCTACGTCTGGGCCCGCGCCCTGCGGCTGGCCGACGGGCCGGACGAGGTGCACCTGCGCACCGTCGCCCGCCAGGAGCTGGGCCGGCACTGAACCGGCCGAGTCGGCACCGGGACGGCGGGCCCCCCTGCCCCCTCGCAGGCACCCGCCTGCTCCCTCTTCGCAGACGCTGCGCGTTCCTCGCCGACGCCCTCGCCCGGCGGGGGCAACGGCGATCGGCCAGGACGGTGCTAAGCCACGACGCCGACGAAATCGGCCAGGTCGCGGATCTCCCGGGAGGACGAGCGGCGCCCGCGGCGGAGCATCCCCCGCAGCATGGAGTGCACCCGCCGGGTGAACAGGAGCTGCTCGGGGGCGGCGGCCCGGGCGGCCTGCAGCGCGTCCAGCGCCTCGCGGTCGCGGCGCCGCAGGTAGTGCGCCCAGGCCAGGGTGATGAGGTGTGACGTGCGGCGCTCGGCGAGCTCCGGCGGCAGCAGATCGTGGGGAACGCGGGCTGCCTGCTCGATGGCGGTGCCGGGGTCGCCCACCTCCACGGCCAGCCAGGCGCGGTGGATCGCGACGTTGGTGGGACCGAACGCGAACCAGTAGTCGTTGCGGTCGCCGGTGACCTCGGCCGCCCGGGCGGCCTCGCCCAGGTAGTCGCGGGTCATCGCATGGTCGCCCAGCGTCGCAGCGCCGACCGCACCCTTGAGCATCAGCGAGCCGTACACGCTGTAGGACTGCGGCGTGCCCAGGTGCGGCCGCAGCGCTTCAGCCGCCGCCACCGGCGCGTCCGTCGACTCGGTCAGGCGACCGGCGTGCCGGAGCACCACGGCCATCCGCCACGCACCCCCCGCGATCAGCAGCGGGTCGTCGGCGAGTTCGGCCGCGTGCATCGAACGCTCGGCCGCGACCCACGGCAGGTGGTGCTCGCCGAGCCGATCGAGCATGCCCGAGGTCACCCGGTAGAGGAGGGCCTGCAATTCATGGGCTTCCCGCGACTCGACGTCCGTGGTGGCCCCGTGCACGAGGTGCCACGCGTCGGCGATCATTTCCGGCACCAGCGGCGCCATTTCCGACCAGCGCTCGGTCTGCGAGCACACGAAAGCCCGGGCGATCCGCCGACGGAGGTCCGCCGGCCTCACCGGTGGTCGGTCCGGCACCCCGATGAACCCGGCCATGCCGTCGTACCTGAGCATCGCCGCCTCGATGCCGGGCACCGCGTCCGGCGCCGTGGCGAGCGAATCGCCCCGCTGGGGACGGGCGCGGAACGGGCCGGGAAGCAGGGCCGATGGGGACACCCGCAGCGCCTCCGCAACAGCGACGACAGTGGACAGCCGGTCGACCTCGCGGTGGCCGTTCTCGATCTGCCGCAGCCATTCGGTGGACCGCCCACCGACCAGTCCGCACAGCACCTCCTGGGTCATCCCCCGACCCCTGCGGAAGTAGGCGATCCGTTCCCCGATCGTCGCCTCGTCATCCATCGGCACCTGGCCAGGATAGCGAGAGCGGGCGACCCCAACTGTCTGTTGGGGATCGCGGGTGGCACCGCGAATACGGTTCCGCAATGCGGTCGGAAGCGCGCACCGGCCGGTCCCGAACCGATCACGAGAGGACACCATCGTGCCTGCCCGTCCCTGGTCGACGGCCGCCGGATGATGCGCGTCCGCGGCCGGTGCGTCGTCTGCCGGCGGCCCACACCGGCCGCCGGTCGGGTCCCACCGGCTCAGCGCAGGGCGTGCGCGCTCTCGATCACGTGCTCGACGTACTCGGCGACGAGCGGGCGCGGTGGCGGCGGGGCCGACAGCGGCTCCTCCCGCCAGTACGCCAGCGCGTACCGGACCAGCGGGCGCCACCGGGGGTCGAGGACGTCGAGCGCGTACTGCCCGGCGGCTTCCTTGGACACCACCTCGCCGGTGGCGACCGTCCGGTGCAGCCGGGGCGGGCCGAGCACGGCCCAGGCCGTCGACCAGCGCGGCCGCAGGCGCAGCGGGAGGGCGTCGGCCGCGTAGTGCCGCGCCAGCGGGCGCCAGTAGGACTCCAGGTTGTCCAGGTTCCACGCGCGCAACCGGTGCGGCTCGGGGTCCAGCCCGAGCGTCCCGGGGTGGGGGCCGCGCACGACGACCCCGCGGTCGGCCAGCACCGTCCAGGCCACCGGGCTGACGTCGGACCCGGCCGCACCCGGGGTGACCCGTTCCCCGACGGCCGCGGCCACCGGCACGATCCGGGTGACCGGGACGGTCAGGTCGGCGGCGTGGACGAACACCGCGTTGCAGGTCCCGCGCAGCGGCGACCGGCCCCGCCGCACGGACCGGGCCGCCGTCGCAGCCGCGCTCCCGAGGTGCAGCCGCCGCAGCCGGCCCAGGTCGTCGGGGCGGGGCGGGCCGTCCAGCACGACCACCAGGTCGATGTCGCTGCGGGCCGGGCGGTAGGCGCCCAGCGCCACCGACCCGACGACGTACAGACCGGTGACCCGGCCGGGCAGCAGGCGGTCGGCGAGCCGGCGGTACCCGGTCACCGAGCGCGCGACGGGAGGAGGCAGGGCGGGGAGCACGGGTCCATCCTGGTCCGCCGACCCGACCCGGTGGCACCCCGCCCGCAGGTCGGCCGCCGCGCCGTACCTGCCCGAGTGGGCAGCCGGAGCCCTCCGCCTCGCGGCGCGGATGCGGCACGCGGGAGGCTTCTGCGGTGCGGATGCGGAGACGTTCGTCCGCCCAGGTCGAGACAGGGGTGGAGATCACCGGACGCGGTTAGGCTCGTGTCGTGACGGCATCCGAGCTCGGCCTCCCCGCGGTGCGCGGCGCCGCCCGCCGCGATCCGGCCCGCCCGGCCGACCCCCGCCTGGTCGACACGTTCGGGCGGGTGGCGACCGACCTGCGCATCTCGCTGACCGACCGGTGCAACCTGCGCTGCACGTACTGCATGCCGGCCGAGGGCCTGGACTGGATGCCGCGCGAGGAGCAGCTCACCGACGACGAGCTGGTCCGGCTGATCGGCGTCGCGGTGGGCCGGCTGGGCATCCGGGAGCTGCGGTTCACCGGCGGCGAGCCGCTGCTGCGGCGCGGGCTGGAGTCGGTGATCGCCGCGTCGGCCGCGCTGCTCCCGCGCCCGGACATCTCGCTGACCACCAACGGCATCGGGCTGGCCCGCCGGGCCGGGGCGCTGGCCGCGGCCGGGGTCGACCGGCTCAACGTCTCGATGGACACCCTGCGGCCCGACCGGTTCGCCACCATCACCCGCCGCGACCGGCTCACCGACGTGCTCGACGGGCTGGCCGCGGCCCGCGCCGCCGGCCTCGGCCCGGTCAAGATCAATACCGTGCTGCTGCGCGGGATGAACGACGACGAGGCCGTCGACCTGCTGCGCTTCGCCGTCGACCACGGCTACGAGCTGCGCTTCATCGAGCAGATGCCGCTGGACGCCCAGCACGGCTGGGAGCGCACCGAGATGATCACCGCCGGGGAGATCATGGAGCGGCTGGGCAGCGCGTTCACCCTCACCCCCGACCCGGCCGAGCGCGGCGGCGCGCCCGCCGAGCGCTGGCTGGTCGACGGCGGCCCGGCCGTCGTCGGCGTGATCGCCTCGGTGACCCGTCCGTTCTGCGGTGCCTGCGACCGCACCCGGCTCACCGCCGACGGCCAGATCCGGTCCTGCCTGTTCGCCCGCACCGAGACCGACCTGCGGGCGCTGGTCCGCGGCGGC
The DNA here is from genome assembly GCA_035645455.1 of Pseudonocardia sp. GTDB lineage: Bacteria > Actinomycetota > Actinomycetes > Mycobacteriales > Pseudonocardiaceae > Pseudonocardia. Next base: position 4,492 of record DASQMQ010000025.1, on the reverse strand, counting down.
TCCAGCGACGCCGAGATCGCCGAGGTCTGGCGGCAGGCGATGTGGGGCAAGCTCGCCGGGCACGGCATCGACGAGCCGGGCTTCCTGCAGCCCGACCGCCCGATGAGCGCGATCGGCGGCTGACCAGGATGGCGCAGACGATCACCGTGGTGGTCCGGTACTTCGCCGCCGCCCGGGCCGCGGCCGGGGCGGAGGAGGAGAAGCTCCAGCTCACCGCGGGCGCCACCATCGCCGACCTGCTCGACGCCGTGCGCACCGGGCACCGGGCGGAGCTGTCGACGGTGCTCGACCGGTGCAGCTACCTGCTCGACGAGGTGGCCGCCCGCGACCTGTCGGCCCCCCTCCACGACGGCGCCACCCTCGACGTGCTGCCCCCCTTCGCCGGGGGCTGAGCACGCCCTCCGCCACACGAGTGCGACTCTCGTCCAGTCACATCGGGCGAGAACGGCTCTCGCCCACCGGGGTCGAGGCCGCCGCCGCGCCGGAGGGATTGGGCGAGAGTCACTCTCGCCCAACCTGGTTGGGCGAGAGCGGCTCTCGCTCGGGAGGAGCGCTACCCGCCGATCGCGTCGAGCTCGGCGAGCGCGTCGTCCGGCAGCGCCAGCCCGGCACCGGCGACGTTCTCGCGCAGGTGCTCCACCGAGGACGTCCCCGGGATCAGCAGCATGTTCGGCGAGCGCTGCAGCAGCCAGGCCAGCGCGACCGACATGGGGGTGGAGCCGAGCTCGGCGGCCACCCGGTCCAGCGCGCCGGACTGCAGCGGGGAGAAGCCCCCCAGCGGGAAGTACGGCACGAACGCGATGCCCTGCTCCGCGGTGAGATCGACCAGGGCGTCGTCCCGGCGGTGGGCGACGTTGTAGAAGTTCTGCACGCAGACGATCGGCGCGATGGCCCGGGCCTCGGCGAGCTGCTCCGCGGTGACGGTGCTCAGCCCGAGGTGCCGGATCAGGCCCTGCTGCTGCAGCTCGGCGAGCGCCTCGACCTGCGGGCCGATCGGGCCCGGCTCGGGGGCGTCGAAGCCGCCGACGCGCAGGTTCACCACGTCCACCGCGTCCAGGCCGAGCCGGCGCAGGTTGCCGTGGACCTGCTCGCGCAGCTCCGCGGGGCTGCGCGCGGGCGGCCAGCCGCCCCGCTCGTCGCGGCGGGCGCCGACCTTGGTGACGAGGTGCAGGCCGTCCGGGTAGGGGGCGAGGGCCTCGCGGATGATCTCGTTGGTGACGTGCGGGCCGTAGTAGTCCGCGGTGTCGATGTGGGTGATGCCCAGCTCGACGACCTCGCGCAGCACCGCGACGGCGGCGGCGCGGTCCTGCGGCGGGCCGAACACGCCGGGGCCGGCGAGCTGCATGGCGCCGTAGCCGAAGCGGGTCAGGTCGAGGTCGCCGACCCGGTACGTGCCGCCGGGGAGCTCGGGGGATGTCATGGTCCTCACCTTCTCGGCTCCCGCGGTCGGGGGAGCCGGGGTCCACTGTCCCCCGCTGCGCGGCCGCCGGGACGCCGATCATCCCGGGACCGCCGCTGATCGTGTCGTGAACCGCCAGCTCTGAACACCTGTTCGGCCCAACACCTACCCGGAGCGGGGCGGTGGTTCACGAACGGTCCAGCAGCTCGCGGTAGCCGGGCCAGGTCGCGACGGTCGTCGCGGCCAGGACCGCGTGCGCGACGGCCCGGCTGACGACGTCCGCGGCGGCGGCCTGGACGGCGATCAGCTCGGGCAGCTCGGGCGCCGGACGGGTGCCGGTGGCCAGCGCGAAGACGGTGTCGCCGTCCAGCGCGGTGTGCACCGGGGAGATGGCCCGGGCCAGGCCGTCGTGGCCCATCCCGGCCAGCCGGGCGCAGCCGGCCTTGTCCAGGGTCAGGTCGGTGGCGACGACGGCGAGCGTGGTCGCCGTGCCGGGCGCCGGCGGGGGTGGGGCGGCCGCGGCGCGCAGGGCCTCCCGGGCGGACGGGGAGACCACCAGGTCGGGGAACTCGCCGGGCAGGCCGCAGCGGACCCCCAGCAGCGTGCCGGTGGCCGGGTCCACCGTCGAGCCGAGCGCGTTGACGACGACGAGCGCGGCCACGGTCGCGCCGCCGTCGAGCACCGCGCTGGCCGTGCCCACCCCGCCCTTGAGCCCTCCGGCCACCGCACCCGCCCCGGCTCCGACCGCCCCCTGGGCGACCGCGCCCGTCCCGGCCGCCGCACAGGCCGCGGCCCCGGTCGCCCCGTCCGGGCGGGCCGGACCACCGCGCCCCAGGTCGAACACCACCGCGGCCGGCACGAGCGGCACCACCCCGCCCGGCGTCGGGAACCCGCGCCCGCGCTCCTCCAGCCAGCGCATGACGCCGTCCGCGGCGGCCAGCCCGAACGCGCTGCCCCCGGTGAGCAGGACCGCGTGCACGCGCTGGACGGTGCTGCGCGGGTCGAGCAGGTCGGTCTCCCGGGTGCCGGGAGCGGCGCCGCGGACGTCGACACCGGCGACCGCGCCCTCCGGCGGCGCCAGCACCACGGTCGCCCCGCTGCGCCCGCCGGGCACCTCGGCGTGGCCCACCGCGAGCCCGGCCACGTCGGTCAGGGCGTTCTCGGCACCGGTGCGCACGGACCCATCGTGCCCGGTGGACGACCGCGGGTGGACCGTCGCAGCACGTGCGCTGCCGCCCCGGCACGCCCGGTGCCCGCCGGGCCGGCAGTGGGCCGGACCGGGGACTGCGGCATGATCGGTGGCCGTGACCAGCCTGAGCAAGGGCGCGAACGTGCCGGTCGAGGTCCGCTCCGTGCGGGCCGAGCTGTCCTGGGCGGGCGGGCCGGGCGTCCCGGACATCGACGCCTCGGCGCTGCTGGTCACCGGGACCGGCAAGGTCCGCGACGACGGCGACTTCGTGTTCTACAACCAGTCCGAGCACGCCTCCGGCGCGGTGCGCCACCTGGGCAAGACCGGCACCCGCGACGCGCTGCAGGTCGACCTCGACCGGGTGGAGGGCGCGGTGGACAAGGTGGTGCTGGCCGCGTCGGCCGACGGCGGCACCTTCGGCCAGGTCCGGGACCTGCGGCTGCGGCTGCTCGACGCCGGCACCGGCACCCCGGTGGCCGACTTCGCGATGACCGCGGGCCCGGAGACCGCGGTCATCGGTGGCGAGCTGTACCGCCGCGGCGGTGGCTGGAAGTTCCGCGCGGTCGGACAGGGCTACGCGTCCGGGCTGGCCGGGTTGGCCGGCGACTTCGGGATCAGCGTGGACGACGAACCCGCCCCCGCTCCTGCCGCTCGTTCCACCGCCGCCCCGTCCGCTCCCGCCCCGGGCAGCCGCGCCCCGGCCACCGCCGCCCCGACCACCGCCGCCCCGACCGCCGGCCCGCGGTTGACCAAGGGCGAGGAGCGGCTGCCCGTCGACGTGCGCAAGCGGCTGTCGCTGCGCAAGCAGCAGGTCGCGGTGTCGCTGGAGAAGCGCGGCGCACCCGGGCTGACCGCCCGCGTGGTGCTGGTTCTCGACGCGTCCGGCTCGATGTCGAACCTGTACGCCGAGGGCACGGTGAACCGGGTGGTCGAGCGGATGGCCGCGGTGGCCGCCCAGCTCGACGACGACGGCGAGATGCAGGCCTGGACGTTCGCCAGCCGTCCGGCCCGGCTGCCCGACCTGCAGATCGGCGAGCTGCCCGAGTGGATCCGGCTGCACGTGCGGGTCGGCGCGATGTTCAAGCAGCGCCGGCTGGAGCCCGGGCAGCTGGACATGAAGACCGTCGGCATCCAGAACGAGGAGCAGAAGGTCATCGCCGAGGTGCGGCAGTACGTGCAGTTCACCCCCGAGCCGGTGCCGACGCTGGTGCTGTTCTTCTCCGACGGCGGGGTCTACCGCAACGACGAGATCGAGCGCGAGCTGCGCGCCGCCGCGACCGAACCGGTGTTCTGGCAGTTCGTGGGGCTGGGCCGGGCCGGCTTCGGCGTGCTGGAGCGCTTCGACAGCCTCCCCGGCCGGACCGTCGACAACGTCGGCTTCTTCGCCGTCGACGACATCGACGAGATCCCCGACGCCGAGCTGTACGACCGCCTGCTGTCGGAGTTCCCGACCTGGATCACCGCCGCCCGCCGCGCCGGCATCCTGCGCTGACCGCTGCCGGCCCTCGTCACGGCCGCGGCCCGGCCCCGCAGCACTCCCGCTGAGCCCGCGACGACGTCGCGGCGAGCGGGTGCCGACCGGCGCTGCGCTCGCCGTCACCGACTCCCGTCGAGAACGCCCGTGGTGCTCCCGATGGTCGCCACCACCTCCGCGCCGACCACCTCACCGTCCTCCATCAGCCCGCCCTGGCGCAGTTCGGGCGCCGGCACCTTCATGCGCTCCAGGATCGCGAGCACCGCGGGATGGACGACGCTCCCCGGCAGGGCGTCGGCGTCCCCGCGCCACCGGGCGACCAACTCCCGTCGCGCCGGCAACACCCCGGTCTCGACATCGGGGCCGCCCCAGCCGGACGGCAGCGGCGCTGCCACGGCGTACGTCAGCACCATCTCCGCGAGCCCCTCGG
>DASQMQ010000024.1:0-7810 GCA_035645455.1 Pseudonocardia sp. | reverse complement strand
GGCGACCTCCGGGCGCGGCCCGGACACCGTGGCCCGGGCGTTGACGAGTTCGTGGTCGGTGCCCAGCAGGAAGGAGAACAGCCGCTGGTGCTCGGCGTCGAAGGCCGCGCAGAGCCGGTCCAGCGCGTCCGGGGCGTCCAGCCAGGACGGGTCGACCTCGACGCCGATCTCGAAGCCCTGCCCGTGGTAGCGCACGTCCACCTGGTAGGTGACGGTCTGGTCGGCCTCGGGCACGCCCTGCCCGGCGAGCCGACCGCCGGCCTCGGTGGCCAGTTCGCGCAGGACGTCGGCCAGCCGGTCGCCGGTCAGGTCGGCGAACCGGGACAGCACGGTGCGCGCGGACTCGGCGCGCTTGGACGTCGTCGCGTCGCCCAGGGCGCTGAGCACGCCAGGGGACGGCGGCACGATCACCGGCCAGGCACCGGTCAGCTTCCCCAGCGCGTTGGCGTGCAGCGGGCCGGCGCCGCCGAACGCGACCAGGGCGAAGTCGCGCGGGTCGAAGCCCTGCTGCACCGACACCAGGCGCAGCCCGCCGAGCATGTTCTCGTTGACGATGTCGACGATCCCGGCGGCGGCCGCCTCCGGGGAGCCCAGGCCCATCGCCTCGGCGACCTTGCCGACCGCGCCACGGGCGGCGTCCGCATCCAGGGTGATCTCGCCGCCGGCCAGCGCGGCCGGCAGGTAGCCCAGCACCACGTTCGCGTCGGTGACGGTGGGCTCGGTGCCACCGCGGCCGTAGGCGGCCGGGCCGGGGTCGGCGCCGGCGGACTGCGGGCCGACCCGCAGCGCCCGGGTCAGCTCCGGGACGTGCGCGATCGACCCGCCGCCCGCACCGACCGTCCGGACGTCGACGCTGGAGGCCCGCACGGTCAGGTCCCCGACCTTGGTCTCCCGGCCGATCCGCGGGGTCAGCCCCTGCACCAGCGCGATGTCGGTGGAGGTGCCGCCCATGTCGAAGGTGATCAGGTCCCGGTGGCCGCACTGCTCGGCGATCCACACCGCGCCGGTGACCCCGCCGGCCGGGCCGGACAGCAGCATGGTGACCGGGGCGTCGATCGCGGCCTCGACCGAGGACAGCCCGCCGTCGCTGCGCAGGATGGCCAGCTCGCCGGCCACGCCGCCGTCGCTCAGCCGCGTCGAGAGCGTGGAGATGTACTTGCGGACCTGGGGCTGCACGTAGCCGTTGGCCACCGTGGTGAGCGTGCGCTCGTACTCGCGCAGCTCCGGCAGCACGTCGCTGGACAGCGACACCGGCACCCCCGGCAGCACCTCCGCGGCGATCTCGCCGACCCGCCGCTCGTGGGTCGGGTCGGCGAAGGAGTTGATCAGGGACACGGCGAGCGCCTGGATGCCGCGGCCGACCAGCTTCCCGAGCTGGGCGCGCACGTCGTCCTCGTCGAGCTCGCGGACGGTGGCGCCGTCGCTGGCCGTGCGCTGGGACACCTCGACGGTGTTCTCCAGCGCGGCCAGCGGCTCGGGCTTGGGCCAGATGATCCAGCCGGCCAGCCCGCCGGGCACGAAGGACCGGGCGATCTGCAGCACCTGGCGGAACCCCTTCGTGGTGACCAGGCCGACGGTGGCGCCCTTGCCCTCCAGGATCGCGTTGGTCGCCACCGTGGTGCCGTGCAGCACCTGGGCGATCTCGCGCAGCTCGATCCCGGCTTCCGCGCAGACCTTGCCGACCCCGGTGAGCACGCCGACGGCCTGGTCGGCCGGGGTGGAGGCGGTCTTGGCCCGCCAGGTGGCGCCGCTGGCCTCCTCGACCAGCAGCACGTCGGTGAAGGTGCCGCCGACGTCGACACCGAGCCGGTAGGTCATGGGTCCTCCTGAGCTTGCCGGACCGCGCGCACCATCGCCGCGCGCGCGTTGTGGATGTGTGCGGTCATCACGGCCGCCGCCCACGCCGGGTGGCCGGCGCGGAGCGCGGCGACGATCTCGACGTGGTGGGCCAGGCTGCGGCGCAGCGAGGCGTCGTCGTAGCTGTGGAAGTTGCGCAGCACGATCGGCGTCTGCACCGCACCCGCCAGGGCCAGCGCCATCGCCGGGTGGCCGGCCATGGTGACCAGCCGGCTGTGGAACCTCCGGTTGAGCGGGACCAGCGCGTCGAGGTCCTGGTCCGGGGCGGGGCTGCCGACCCGCACCATCTCCGTCGCCAGCTCGTCGAGCACGTCGATGTCGGCCGGGGTCGCGTTCGGCACGGCCAGCGCGGTGAGTCGTGGTTCGAGCGCGGCCCGCAGGTCGAACACGCTCTCCAGCTCGGCGACCGTCCAGCTCGCCACCCGGGCGCCGCGGTTCGGCGCGATCTCGACCAGGCCCTCGGCGGCCAGCCGGGCCAGCGCCTCGCGCACCGGGGTGCGACTGACGCCCAGCCGCTCGGCCAGCTCGACCTCGCCGAGCCGGGCACCGGCCGGGAAGTCACCGCGCAGGATGTGCTCGCGCAGCGCGTCGACCGCCCGCTCCGATGCTCGCGTCATGCGTCCTCCTGACCACAATTGTGTGCAACTTAGGAGCGTCGGCTTCCGCTGTCCAGGGATGAGCGGCTAGTTTTTCCTGACTTGCATACAACCTGGGAGGTTCGGTGGGGAATCTGCTGTCGGGACCCACGACGCCGCGGGCCGCTCTGCGTGCTCTGCTGGGCGCTGGCGGGCCGGTGGTCGCCCCCGGGGCCTACGACGCCCTGTCCGCCCGACTGGTCGAGCTGGCCGGGTTCGACGTGGTGTACATGACCGGGTTCGGCAGCACCGCCGCGCTGCTCGGCCGCCCCGACGTCGGCCTGCTCTCCGGCGCCGAGATGATCGACAACGCCCGCCGGATCGCCGCCGCGGTGGACGTGCCGGTGATCGCGGACGCGGACACCGGCTACGGCAACGCGATCAACGTCGTCCGCACGGTGCGCGAGTACGAGCAGGCCGGGGTGGCCGGGATCCACCTGGAGGACCAGGTCAGCCCGAAGAAGTGCGGGCACATGACCGGCAAGGCGGTGATCGGGACCGCGGAGATGGTCGGCAAGCTGGAGGCCGCCGTGGCCGCCCGCCGCGACCCCGACCTGCTGCTGATCGCGCGCACCGACGCGGCCGCCGTGGAGGGCCTGGACGCGGCGATCGCCCGGGCCCGCGCCTACGCGGCTGCCGGCGCCGACGTGCTCTTCGTCGAGGCCCCCGTCACCGAGGACGACATCGCCCGGGTGGCCGGTGAGCTGGCCGGGCTGGCCCCGCTGGTGTTCAACTGGGCCGAGGGTGGGCGCACCCCGCCGATCCCGCTGGCCCGGGTCGCCGAGCTCGGCTTCAGCCTGGTGCTGTTCCCGATCGGCACCCTGCTCGCGGCCACCGCCGGCATCCGCGCCCTGCTGCAGACCCTGCGCACCGACGGCGCCCCCACCGCCGCGCTGCCCGGGCTGCCCACCTTCGGCGAGTTCACCGACCTGATCGGCCTGCCCGAGATCCAGGACCTGGAGCAGCGCTTCCACGGATCGTGAGCGGGGAACCGGGCTGGGGCACCGTTCTCCCCGCACGACCCCCGGCGAGCTGGGCGGCGGTGGGGGCGGTGGGGCGACGCCCTACGCTCGGGCGCCATGACCAGCGACAGGGTGCGGGTGGCCGTGGTGTTCGGCGGTCGCAGCAGCGAGCACGCCATCTCCTGCGTGTCGGCCGGCAGCGTGCTGAGCCACCTGGACCCGGAGCGCTTCGAGGTCGTCCCGGTCGGCATCACCCCCGAGGGCGGTTGGGTGCTGGGCACCGACGACCCGCGCGAGCTGGCCATCGACGGGCGCGCGCTGCCCGAGGTGGACGGCCGTCGCACCGCCCTCGCGCTGCCCGGCGACCCCACCCGCGGCGGGCTGGTCGTGCTCGACCCCGACCGCGCCGGGCAGGTGTTCAGCGGCGTGGACGTGGTGTTCCCGGTGCTGCACGGCCCGTTCGGCGAGGACGGCACCATCCAGGGCCTGCTGGAGATGGCCGGGCTGCCCTACGTCGGGGCCGGGGTGCTGGCCAGCGCGGCCGGCATGGACAAGGAGTTCGCCAAGAAGCTGCTGGCCGCCGACGGTCTGCCGGTCGGCGACCTGGTCGTGCTGCGGCGGGGGACCCCCACGCTGACCGCGGAGCAGCGCGAGCGACTGGGCCTGCCGGTGTTCGTCAAGCCGGCCCGGGCCGGCTCGTCGGTCGGCATCACCAGGGTCGCCGACTGGGCGGACCTGGACGCCGCCGTCGCCACCGCCCGCGCGCACGACCCGAAGGTGCTGGTCGAGGCGGCGGTGGTCGGCCGCGAGGTGGAGTGCGGGGTGCTGCCGCCGGAGTTCTACGACTTCGAGTCCAAGTACCTCGACGACGTCTGCGAGTTCGACATCCCGGCCAAGCTCGACGACGCCGTCGCCGACCGGCTGCGCGAGATGGCGATCGCCGCGTTCCGCGCGCTGGACTGCCAGGGCCTGGCCCGGGTGGACTTCTTCCTCGGCCCGGACGGCGAGCTGACCGTCAACGAGGTCAACACCATGCCCGGGTTCACCCCGATCTCGATGTACCCGCGCGCCTGGGCGGTCACCGGCATCGACTACCCGACCCTGCTCAGCACCCTGGTGGAGACGGCCATCGCCCGGGGCACCGGCCTGCGCTGAACGGCGCTGGACGGCGCTGACGGCTCTGGACGGCGCTGCGCCACGGTGCTCGGACCCGGGGAGCGGTCAGCCCCCGGGTCCGAGCACCCGGCCGTGCACCAGCCGGGTCAGCGGGGCGCCCAGCGAGCGGCGGTGCCCGCCGACCCGCACCCAGCGCGGCCCGCCGAACGGCTCCTGCTCGTCGACCTCGACCACCACGCCCGGGAAAACCCCCAGCTCACCGAGGTAGCGCAGGGCGGCGCTGTCCCGGTCGGAGACCCGGTCGACCAGGAACCGCGAGCCCGGCGCGGCCGAGTCGAGCGCGTCCCCCCAGATCTCCTCGTGCGGGCCCTCGCGGGGCGGGATCGGGTCGCCGTGCGGGTCGTGCGTCGGGTGCCCGAGCACCGCGTCGATCCGCTCCTCGAGCCGCTCGCTGATCGCGTGCTCGAGCAGTTCGGCCTCGGCGTGCACCTCGTCCCACGGCACGTCGAGCATCCGGGCCAGGAAGGTCTCCAGCAGCCGGTGGCGGCGCACCACGCGCAGCGCCGCGCGCTCCCCGGTCTCGGTGAGCCGGAAGGAGCGGACGTCCTCGCGCCGCAGCAGGCCGCCCTCCTCCAGCCGCCGGACCATCGACGACACCGAGGGCGAGGAGACCCCCAGCTCGTGGGCGAGCAGGCCGGTGGTGACCGGCTCCCCGCGGTGCGCCACGTGGTAGATGGCCTTCAGGTAGTCCTCGGTCGCCCGCGACAAGGTGACCATGGTGGTCGATCGTAGTCGGGTCAGCGGACCCTGACCGCGGTCGCCGGCAGGGTCTCGCGGACGACGTCGGCGAGCTGCTGCAGCGGGCCGCTGCCGGCTGTCGTCGGCACCGTCACCACGGCGTACACCGGGCGGTCGACCGCGACGTAGGTGATGACCACCGGGTCGGGCACGCCGTCGTCGAGCTGCAGCCAGCGCACCCCGTTCACCTCCAGCAGCGCCGAGGTCGGGGTCAGCTCGGCGGGCCGGGGCAGCCCGCAGCGCAGCACGACCGGCCGCGGCACCGCCGCCCACGCCCGCGCCCCCGGCGGCGCCGGGTCGGCGAGCGCTCGGGTCGGGTAGGGCCCGTCCCCGGCGTCCAGCTCGGCCGGCAGCGCGGCCAGCAGCGCCGCGCAGTCCGGCCCGGTGGCGTCGGGCGCGTCGACCGGGGCCAGGGCCAGCGGCCGGGTGTCCGGGCCGGGCTCGCCGAGCCCGAGCCGGCCGGCGACGCCGAGCGCCGCCACGGCCAGCGCGAGCAGTACCGGCAGCGCGATGGCGATCACCACCGGCAGCGGCGGCCGGGTGCGTACGGTCGGGGGCATGGGTCCGTCCGGATCGACCGGATCAGCCGAGGTGCACGACCGGGCAGGTCAGCGTGCGGGTGATGCCCGCGACGCCCTGCACCTTGGCCACCACGAGCTGACCGAGCTGGTCGACGTCGGCGGACTCGGCCCGCACGATCACGTCGTAGGGGCCGGTGACGTCCTCGGCGGAGATCACGCCCGGGATGTCGGAGATCGCGGTCGCCACCGCGGCGGCCTTCCCGACCTCCGTCTGCACCAGGATGTATGCCTGCACCACGGCGTGCCCCTTCCACTGCTGTCGAACTGTCCGGGTAGGAAAGTCGGAAGCCGAACGTACCCGAGGAGGCCCTGTTGCCCACATCGTCGACGCCGGACGGGGAGTCGACCGAGACGATCGGCACACTCGGCGAGTTCGGCCTGATCGACCGGGTCACCGCCGGCCGCGTGCAGCCCGCGTCGACGCTGCTCGGTCCCGGTGACGACGCCGCCGTGGTGGCGTGCCCGGACGGCCGGGTGGTCGCCACCACCGACGTCCTGGTCGAGGGCGTGCACTTCCGGCTGGACTGGTCGGGTCCCGAGCAGATCGGGCGCAAGGCCGCGGCAGCCAACCTGGCCGACGTGGCGGCCATGGGCGCGGTGCCCACCGCGCTGCTGGTCGGGCTGGCCTGTCCGGCCGGCACCGCGGTGACGTCGCTGAGCGCGCTGGCCGACGGCCTGTGGGCCGAAGCCGGTGCGGCCGGGGCCGGCGTGGTCGGCGGCGACGTGACCGCGTCGCCCACGCTGACGATCTCGGTGACCGCGCTCGGCTCGCTGGAGGGCCGCCCGCCGGTGCGCCGCGGCGGGGCCGAGCCCGGGCAGGTGGTCGCGCTGTGCGGGCGGGTGGGCTGGTCGGCCGCGGGGCTGGCGGTCCTGGCCCGCGGGTTCCGCTCGCCGGCGGTGGTGGTCGGCGCCTACCGGGTGCCCGAGCCGCCGTACGCGGCGGGCCCGCAGGCGGCGAAGGCGGGTGCCACCGCGATGATCGACGTCTCGGACGGGCTGCTGGCCGATCTCGGGCACGTGGCGACGGCCTCCGGCGTGCTGATCGACCTGCGCAGCGGCGCGCTGGAGGTGCCGCCCCGGTTGGCCGACGTGGGCGCGGCGCTGGGCGTCGACCCGCTGCACTGGCTGCTCACCGGCGGCGAGGACCACGCACTGGCCGCGACGTTCCCCGGCGAGCCGCCCCCCGGCTGGACCGTGATCGGCACCGTCGGCGCCGGCGAGCCCGGCGTCCTGGTGGACGGTCGTCCCTACACCGGCGGCCCGGCCGGCTGGGAGCACTTCGCCCGCTGAGCGGGCTCGTGCGCGGTGGACGACCGCTCCGGCGGGAACCCTTCCGCGCACGACCCCCGGGCCGGGTCAGCGGGTCCGGTACAGGTCGCGCAGCAGCAGGATCTCGGCGCCGTGGTGGATGGCCTCGCGGCTGATGTGCAGGACCAGGTCGGCCATCGGGTGCTCGGCGAAGTCCCCCTCGGCCGGGCCCACCGCCCGGCGCAGCGCCGCGTCGTCCAGGCGGGCGACGCCGCCGGTCCAGGCCGCGTAGACCGCGTCCAGCTGGTCCAGCGCCTCGGCCGCCGAGCCGGCGTAGTGGAACGAGCCGTAGTCGATGGAGCCGCCCGGGTCCGGCGGGTCGGCGAAGTGGCTGGCCGCCCGCGCCCCGAACACGCCGACGATCAGGTGCCCCAACCGCCAGGCGATCGTGGTGACCGGCGGCGGCGACGGCTCGGGCAGCGCGAAGTCGATCGTCCAGTCACCCCCGCCGACCTCGCCGACGGCACCGGGGCTGCCGCGGCGGCGCACGCTCCACGCGCCCCCCGCAGGCTCCCAGAAGTACTCGTCGTCGGTCAGCCCGTCCAGCTTCGGC
>DASQMQ010000023.1:0-8491 GCA_035645455.1 Pseudonocardia sp. | reverse complement strand
GGCCGGCGGGCGCAGCTGCGAAGCCGGCGCCGTAGGACTGCGGGCCGGCGGGCGGGGCGAAGGACCGGGTGGCGTGCGGGGTGCCCGGCGGGGGCGGCACCGGCGGACCGATCATGGTCTCCCGGGCGTTCATCGGGATCGCCCGGGTCACCGCGGCCGTGTCGGTGGACTCGGCCAGCAGGTCGCGCAGCTGGGTGGCGGTCGGGCGGACCGCGGGATCCCTGGCCAGGCTCGCCAGTACCGCTGCGCGCAGCGGACCGGGCAGCGGACCCGGGTCGGGGTCGCCCGAGCGGAGCCGCTCCAGGACGTCGGCGGGGGTGGCGGCGGCGAACGGCGAGCGCCCGGTGGCGGCGAAGACCACCAGGGCCCCCCAGGCGAACACGTCCCCCGGCAGGCCGGGGTCGGTGCCGCTGGTGGCCAGTTCGGGGGCCAGCCAGACCGGGTCGGCCGCCCGCCGCACCCCGAAGTTGATCAGGCGTGGGCCGTCCTCGGCCAGCACCACGTTGCCCGGCACCAGGTCGCGGTGGGCCAGCCCGGAACTGTGCAGTGCGACCAGACCGTCGGCGGTCCGCCCGGCCAGCGCGGCGGTGCCCTGCTCGCCGAGCGGGCCGTTGGCGGTGACGAAGTCGTGCAGGGTCGGGCCCTCCACCAGGGCGGTGGCCAGCCAGGGCGGGTCGGCGTCCGGGTCGGCGTCCAGGACGGCCGCGACGAACCAGGGCGGCGCGCCCGCCGCGGAGCGGATCTCCTGGCGGAACCGGTCGCGGAAGCCGGGCGCGGCGGCCAGGTCCGCGTCCACCAGGCGCACCGCGGCGTGCCGGCCCGCCTCGTCCGCGCCGAGCAGCAGCCGGCCCAGCTCGTCGTCGCCGAGGCGGGCCTGCACGCGGTAGCGGCCGACGGTGGCCGGGTCGTCGGGTCGGGGATCCATGGCGGTGGCGGGACTAGGGCCGGCCGGTGACCAGCGGCCACAGCCCGTCCCGGCCGCCGGCCAGGACCTGCGCGCCGATCGCGGCCTGCCACTGCGCCTCGGACCCGTCCTCGTCGCGCCAGGCCCACAGCCGGGTGGTGAGCAGCCGCAGGTCGTGCTCGCGGGTGAAGCCCATCGCGCCGTGCACCTGGTGGGCGATCCGGGCGACCGCGCCGGCCGCCTCGCCGGCGCGTGCCTTGGCGGCGGCCACCGCGAACCGGGCCGCCGGGGCACCGAGGCCCTCGGCGGTGGCCGCCGCGGCCGCCGACGACGACGCGGCGCTGACCGCGGCGACCTCGGCCGCGGCCAGGGCCAACTGCTGCTGCACGGCCTGCAGCTTGCCGATCGGCCGGCCGAACTGGACGCGCTCGCCGGCGTAGCGGACCGCGGCGTCCAGCGCGCCGCGGGCCGCTCCGGCCATCAGCAGCGCCCGGCCGAGCGCACCGCGCAGCCGGAACTCCTCCGCGGCACCGTCCGGCACCGGGGCGGTCTGCGCCCGGCCGTCGACGGCGACGGCGTCGCGCGGCTCCTCGGCCAGGTTCGTCCCGTCGGTGACGGTGAGGGCCGTGGGGTCGAGCAGCACGACGCGGGTGGGGGTGAGCACGGCGACCCCGGCGGCGGCGCGGGTCCACGGGACCCGGGACAGCTGCCCGCGCACGGTGTCGCCGTCGATCTCCAGGTCGCCGACGACCGCGGTCAGCGGGCCGGACGGCGGGGTGATCCCGGCGGCGTGCAGCAGCCACCCGGCCAGCAGGTCGGTCTCCACCAGCGGCACCCGGGCGGCGTGCGCACCGGCCGCGGTGAGCAGCGCGGCGGCGTCGGTGAAGCCGGCCCCGCTGCCGCCGACGTCCTCGGGCAGGGTCAGCCGGGCCAACCCGCTGCCCTCCAGGGTCTTCCACAGCGGCTGGTCGAACCCGGTGCCACCACCGGCCACCGCCGCGTCGGCGAAGATCGACTCGGCGAGCTCGGCGAGCTCGGCGGCCGTCCCGTCCCCGGTCGTCCCGTCCCCGGTCATCGCAGCCCCAGTCCCCGCGCGACGATGCCGCGCAGCACCTCGTTGGTGCCGCCGCGCAGGGTGAACCCCGGCGCGTGCAGCACGGCGTCGGCCAGCAGCCGGGCATAGCCGGACCCTGCGCCGGACCCTGTGCCGGACGCTGCGCCGGACCCGGCGCCCGGGTCGGGCGGGACCGACACCAGCAGCCGGGCCGCGTCGATGATCTCGTTCTCGAACCGCGTGCCCAGGTCCTTGACCAGCGCCGCGGCCAGCTCCGGGGCAGCACCGGAGGCGAGTGAACCGGCGATCGCCAGCGACATCCGGCGCAGCGTCCACAGCCGCGAGACCAGCGCGCCGATCTCGCGCTCGGCGCCGGTGGTGCCGGCCAGCTCGCCGACCAGCGCGGCCAGCAGCGGGTAGGTGGACAGGAACCGCTCCGGGCCGCTGCGCTCGAAGGCCAGCTCGCTGGTCACCTGCTGCCAGCCGCCGCCGACCTCGCCGAGCACCATGTCGTCGGGCACGAACACCCGGTCGAACACCACCTCGTTGAAGTGGTGGGCGCCGGTGAGCAGCGGGATCGGCCGGATCTGCACGCCCGGCGAGTCCAGCTCGACGATGAACTGGCTCAGCCCGGCGTGCCGGTTCGACTCGTCCCGCGGCGCGGACCGGGCCAGCGCGAAGAAGGCGTGCGCGCGGTGCGCGCCGGAGGTCCACACCTTGGTGCCGGTCAGCTCCCAGCCGCCGTCGACCTTCTCCGCGCGGGTGCGCACCGCGGCCAGGTCGGAGCCGGCGTCGGGCTCGCTCATCCCGATGCCGAAGTACACCTCGCCGGCGACGATGCCGGGCAGGTACCGCCGCCGCTGGGCCTCGGTGCCGAAGCGCAGCAGGGTGGGGCCGATCTGCCGGTCGGCCACCCAGTGCGCGGCGACCGGCGCGCCCGCGGCCAGCAGCTCCTCGGTGACGACGTAGCGGTCCAGCGGGGAGGCGCCGTGCCCGCCGTACCCGGTGGGGATGGTCATGCCCAGCCAGCCGCGCCTGCCCAGCTCCCGGGTGAAGCGCTCGTCCCAGCCCGACAGCCAGACATCGGCCCGCGGGGTCCAGGCGCCGGCGGCGAGCTCCTCGGCGAGGAACGCCCGCACCTGCGCGCGCAGCTCGCGAACCCGGGGCGGCAGGTCGACCGGGGGCGGCACCAGCGCCGCTGTCGTCACCGTCACCCGCCCATCATGCGACACGACGACCGCACCCGCGCCACCGTGTGCGGCGCGGGTGCGGTCGGCTGGGTCACGCGGGGGTCAGGAGATCTTGACCCGGTAGTCGCGGCGGCGGCCCGCGGTGAGCACGTACACCGCGCACAGGGTCTGGGCGGCGGTGTAGCCGATCGCCAGCGGCCACAGCTCGGTGACCGAGAACTGTCCGGACGGGTCTGCGGCGGTGATCGGGATCAGCACCACGATCACGATCACCAGCAGCGTGCTGACCAGCTGCAGGCGGGCGAAGCCCATGCCCTCGTTGAGGGCCTGGCGCACACCCAGCTCGTGGGAGATGAGCAGCCGCGGGACCATCCCGATGAACAGCAGCCGCAGCACGTCGGCGGCCTGGGCGTAGCCCGGACCGAAGATCTGCAGGGCCAGGTCGGCGAGCAGGATGCCGGCCGCCACCATCGGCAGGAAGATCTTGAACAGCCGGCGCCGGGACGCCGCGACGTGGTCGCGGGCGTGCTCGGGATCGCGGGCGATCTGCGCGGACAGCGACTGCATGAACCGCTGCGCGGCGATGTCGATGACCATGACCGCCTGCCAGGCCATGAAGAACGCCGCGCCCGCGCTCGGCCCGAACCGCTGGATGACGATCACGGTGACCTGGTTGAACAGCAGGACGGTGCCCCAGTGCGCGATGGTGGTCGGGGCCAGGAAGCCGACCACCTCGGTGCGGGTGGGCAGCCACTCGTCGGTCGCGCGGCGGGAGAACTGCCGGGTGAAGTAGCCGGCCAGGACCGCGCTGCCCACCGTCCACAACGCGATCGGCACCACCCAGGACACCACCACGCCGAACGGGCCGAGGCTGGCGCCGAGCCCGAGCAGCAGCCCGATCCGGGCCAGCGCGAAGGCCACGCTGCGCCCCGGCGCCCACCACGGCTTGCCCACCGCGACCAGCGTGTAGTCGTGCAGCCCCCACAGGCCCCACCCGGCCGCGGCCAGCACGAACAGGGTGACCCCGAGGGCCAGCGAGCCCTCCGGCCCGGCCCCGGTGCGGGCCAGCTCCGGCACGAAGAACACGTAGAGCAGCCCGACGACCACGCAGGTCGGCAGGATGACGGCGTGGCTCCGCCAGAACAGCGTGGAGGCCTTGCGCCCCGACCGCGGCATCCAGATCATGTTGCCGGCGTCGAGGTTGAGCTGGGCGGTCCCGGCGACCAGCAGGAACGCCGAGACGAAGGCGGAGGCGTAGCCGACCGACTCCTGCGACATCATCCGGGCCGCGATCAGCCAGCTGACCACCCCGGCCAGCGAGCCGACCGCGCCGCTGATCGACAGGGCCAGCCCGTCGGACAGCGCGGTCTTCCCGGAGGCTTTCCGGTCCTTGATCACCGCCGCCGTCTCCCGGTCGGGGGGCTGGGTGATCAGGGGGGTGATGGGCTGGGTCTTGAGCGCGCTCACCTCGTCGTCGAAGCCACCGTTCTGGTCCGGGCGGGGCGCGGCCGGGTAGTGACCCGGCGGACCGGGTCGACTCACCGGGCGACCACGGCGGGGAGCGCCTGATCCGGTGCGCGGTGCGGGCGGACCGGAAGTGGCGCCGACGCTGCGGGCCGGGCCTTCGTCATCACGCGGCGGAGTCTAGCCAGGACGGCGGGGACGCCCCGACCGGTGGGGGCCCGGCCCCGCACGGTGTCCATCACCGCTGCTCAAACGCCCGCAGCGGTCTCCGACCGGGTGATCGGAGGACCCGCGCGACCCGGTGGATGAGGAGAGCCCGGTCACCGCCGGTGCCGCCGAACGGCGTTCGGGCACCGGTGGTGACCGGGTGTGCGGCGATTATTCGCCCGGCTGCCAGTTGTAGTTCACGTTCTCGTCGAGCGCGGATGCCCAGTCGGTGCCCTGCTCGTCGTGCCACGCCAGCAACCGGCCCAGCCCCTCGCGCAGCGGGACCACCGGCTCCCACTTGAGCAGTTCGCGGGCCTTGCCGGCGTCGCCGAGCAGGCGGCGCACGTCGCCCGGGCGGTCCGGGTGGTACTCCGCGACCAGGTCCGGGCGCCCGGCCGCGGCGGTGACCAGCCCGGCCAACGCGGTGACGGTGATCTCCCGGCCGCTGCCCAGGTTGACGGTCTCGCCGACCGCGGCCTCGCTGGTGCCGGCGGCGGCGATGCCCCGCGCGGTGTCCTCGACGAAGGTGAAGTCCCGGGTCTGCGCACCGTCGCCGAAGACGATCGGGGCCAGCCCGTTGCGGGCCCGCACGATGAACTTCGGGATCACCTCGCCGCTGTCGCCCTCGTGGTGCGACCGCGGGCCGTAGGCGTTGAACGGGCGGACCACGACCGTGGGCAGGCCGTAGGTGCGGTGGTAGGCGCGGGTGTAGGCCTCCCCGGCCAGCTTCGCCCCGCCGTAGACGGTGTGCGGCCGGGTCGGGTGGTCCTCGGTCATCGGCACGGTCTCCGCGGTGCCGTAGACCTCGCTGGTGCTGACGTGGACGAACCGGGGCAGCCCGAGGTCGCGGGAGATCTCCAGCAACCGCAGCGTCCCGGTCGCGTTGACCTCGTGGTTGCGCACCGGCTGGTGGATCGAGTGCCGCACCCCGAGGCAGGCGAGGTGGAACACGGTGGAGACCCCGGTGAGGGCGCGGCGGGCCGCCGCGTCGTCCAGGATCGAGCCCTCGACGAAGTCCACCCCGGGCACCCCCGCGATGTTCTCCACCCGCCCGCTGGACAGGTCGTCGAGCACCCGGACCGGTCCCTGCTCGGCCAGGTGGCGCACCAGCGCGGACCCGATGAAGCCCGCGCCCCCGACGACGAGTGGCACCGTGCTCATGTCCTGCTCCTCAGTCTCGGATCGGGGAGGCGACCGCGTGCAGGCCGTCCTCGGTCAGGGCGTACCGGGCGGCGCACTCCGGGCAGGTCCGGTGGCCGGGCTCGTCGGCGGTGGTATCGGCAGCGGTGTCGGCGGCGGTGGCGGTGCCGGTATCCGCCAGCGGCGACCCGCAGACGCAGACCCAGCCGCGCTGCCGGGCCGGGTTGCCGGCCACCATGGCGTGCGCCGGGACGTCCCGGGTGACCACCGAGCCGGCCGCCACGAAGGCGTGCTCGCCGATCTCGGTGCCGCACACCACCACCACGCCGGCGCCGAGGGTCGCCCCGCGCCGGACCAGGGTGGGCAGCAGCTCCGCGGCCGGACGGCGGATCGCCGCGCGCGGGCGCAGGTCGTTGGTGAACAGCACGTTGGGGCCGAGGAAGACCTCGTCCTCGCAGGTGACCCCGCTGAACACCAGGGTCGCGTTCTTCACCGTGACCCGGTCGCCGAGCACCGCGCCGTCCTCGACGAACGCGCCGTCGCAGATGTTGCAGTCCCGGCCGACCCGGGCGCCGGGCAGCACGTGGGCGAACGCCCACACCCGGGTGCCCTCCCCCACGGTGTCGCTCTCGCAGAGCCCGTGCGGGTGCACCCGCACGCCGGGCGGAGCGGTGGGCGGGGCGCTCATCCGCGCACCGCGGCGGCGAGTGCGTCGGCGACGCGCTCCTGCTGGGTGGCGGTGATGCCGGGGTACAGCGGCAGCGACAGGATCCGGTCGGCCATCGCCTCGGCCACCGGGAAGTCCCCGCGGTCCCGGCCCAGCCCGGCGAAGGCGCCGGTCAGGTGCACGGGGGTCGGGTAGTGGATGCCCGCCCCGATGCCGGCGGCGTTCAGCCGGGCCAGCACCTCGTCGCGGTGGTCGACCTGCACGACGTAGAGGTGCCAGACCGGCTCGCTGCCGTCGGCGACCACCGGCAGCACGACGCCGTCGACCCCGGACAACAGCGCCTCGTACCGCTTGGCGGCCGCGCGCCGCTCGTCGTTCCAGGCGTCGAGCCGGCGCAGCTTGACCGACAGCACCACGGCCTGCAGGGCGTCCATCCGGCTGTTGAAGCCCAGCGCGGGGTGTTCGTACTTGCGCGGCGAGCCGTGCGCGCCGAGCAGTCGCACCGCGGCCGCCAGCTCGTCGTCGGAGGTGAGCACGGCGCCGGCGTCGCCGTAGGCGCCCAGGTTCTTGCCCGGGTAGAAGCTGGTCGCGGCGATCCGGCCGGCGGCGCCGGACGACTGCCCGTTGCGCCGCGCGCCCTGGGACTGCGCGGCGTCCTCGACGACCGCGACGGCGTCGGGCAGCAGCGCGGTGAGGGCGGCGACGTCGACCATCTGGCCGTAGAGGTGCACGGGCACCACCGCCCGGGTGCGCGGGGTCACCGCGGACGCCGCGGCGTCCGGGTCGATCAGCGCGTCGGGACCGCAGTCCACCAGCACCGGGGTGGCGCCGGTGCGGGCCACCGCCTCGGCGGTGGCGATGAAGGTGTTGGCCGGCACGACGCACTCGTCGCCGGCCCCGACGCCCAGCGCGCGCAGCGCCAGTTCGATGGCGTCGGTGCCGTTGCCGACGCCGACGCAGTGCGCCGCGCCGGTGAACCCGGCGAACGCGGCCTCGAACTCCGCGACCCGCGGCCCACCGACGAAGCCGGTGGTGGCCAGCACCTCCGACCAGCCTGCCGCGACCTCGTCGGCGACCTGGGCGTGCTGCCAGGCCAGGTCGACGAGCGGGACCGGGGCGACGGCCGGTCGGGGGGTGTCCTGCGGGGTCACGGGCGGGTTCCTGTTCCGGTGGGCGCGGTGCCGGGGGGCGCGGTGTCCAGCCGCAGCGCCCGGGCCAGCGCGTCGACGACGGTGCGCTGGTCGTCGTCGGTCAGCTCGTGGTGCAGCGGGATGATGATCGAGCGGCTGGTCAGGTGCTCGGTGTGCGGGAGCGGGCGGTGCGGATGCCCGGCGTAGGCCGGCTCCAGGTGCGCGGCCATGATGCCGCGCCGCGCCGACACCCCCGCCCCGGCCAGCTCGGTGAGCACGTCGACCAGCGGCGGGGCGCCCGCCGGCAGCTCGACCCAGAAGGACTGGTAGTTCGCCGTGCCGTGGTCGGGGTCGCGGACCGCGCGCAGCCCGTGCGGGGCGAGCAGCCGGTGGTAGCGGGCGGCCTGCTCGCGGCGCTGGGCCACGATGCCGGCCAGCCGGCGGACCTGGACCAGGCCCATCGCGGCCTGCACGTCGGTCATCCGGTAGTTGAAGGCGGTCTCGCCGTACTCCTCGAGCACCACCCGGTCCGCGGCGTGCCGGTCGGCCGCCGAGACGCTCATCCCGTGGCTGCGCAGCCGACGCAACCGCGCCGCCCAGTCCGGGTCGTCGGTGGTGATCATGCCGCCCTCGCCGGTGGTGAGCACCTTGCGCGGGTGGAACGACCAGGCGGCGATCAGCGCGCCGGCACCGACCGGGCGTCCCCGGTAGGTCGAGCCGGCGGCGCACGCCGCG